>JAYSYB010000020.1:0-2550 GCA_043716775.1 Rubrivivax sp. | reverse complement strand
CTGTGGGACCGCAACCGCAAAAGCCTTTTCATTGCGCGCGACCGGCTGGGTGTGAAGCCCTTCTTCTACGCGCTGCTGGACGATGGCACGCTGCTCTTCGGCAGCGAGCTGAAGTCGTTGATGGCGTACACCGCGCCGGGTGGCGGCGGCGGTGGCGGCCTGCGCCGAGACATCGACCCGCTGGCGCTGGAAGAGTATTTCGCATTAGGTTACGTGGCCGAGCCGCGCACCATCTTCAAACAGGCCAAGAAGCTGCCGCCGGCCCACACGCTCGTCATCCGCCGCGGTGAACCGGTGGGCGAACCGCGTGAGTACTGGGACGTGAACTTCACGCTCAGCAGCCCCATCAGCGCGCAAGAGGCTGGCGAAGAACTGGTGCGCCGCCTGAACGAAAGCGTGAAGCTGCGCATGATTGCCGAGGTGCCGCTGGGTGCCTTTCTCTCAGGCGGTGTCGATTCCAGCGCTGTGGTGCAGGCCATGGCGGGTTTGTCTTCGGGGCCGGTGAATACCTGCTCCATCGCCTTCGAAGACCCGGCCTACAACGAGAGCCAATTCGCTGCGATGGTGGCGCAGCGCTACCAAACCAACCACCGCGTCGAGACCGTGGGCAGCGACGACTTCGACCTCATCGACACCCTGGCCCATCTTTACGACGAGCCGTATGCCGACAGCTCGGCCATCCCCACCTACCGCGTCTGCCAACTGGCGCGCAAGCACGTGACGGTGGCCTTGTCGGGCGACGGCGGCGACGAGACCTTCGGCGGCTACCGCCGCTACAAGATGCACATCCTGGAAGAGCGCATGCGTGCCAGCCTGCCGGAAGGCGTGCGCAAGCCGGTCTTCGGCCTGCTGGGCCGCCTGTACCCCAAGGCCGACTGGGCGCCGCGTGTCTTCCGCGCCAAGACCACCTTCGAGGGCATGGCGCGCAATTCTGTAGAGGCTTACTTCCACAGCATGTCTCTCATCCGCCAACCGCTGCGCAGCCGTCTCTACAGCGCGCAGTTCAAGGCCCAGCTGGGCGGTTACAGCGCGCTGGATGTCTTCGAACGCCACGCGCGCCGCGCCAACACCGACGACCCACTCGCGCTGATTCAGTACATCGACACGCACACTTATCTGGTGGGCGACATCAACACCAAGGTTGACCGCGCCAGCATGGCGCACAGCCTGGAAGTGCGTGAACCGCTGATGGACCACGAACTGGTGCAGTGGGTGGCCACGCTGCCGTCTTCGCTGAAGCTGAAGGGCAACGAGGGCAAGTACTTTTTCAAGAAGGCGATGGAGCCGCACCTGCCCGACGACGTGCTCTACCGCCCAAAGATGGGCTTTGCGGTGCCGTTGGCGCGCTGGTTCCGCGGGCCGCTGAAGCAGCGCGTGCGTGATTCGCTATTGGGTGATCGCATGCTGGCCAGTGGCATGTTCAACGCCGACGTGTTGCGCCAGCTGGTGTCGCAGCATGAGACCGGGCAGCACGATCACAGCACGCCGCTGTGGTCGTTGTTGATGTTTGATGCGTTTTTGAAACGTGAGACCGGCGGTGCCCGCGTCAGTGCTCCTGTCGGGCTTGGCCTGGCGGCCTGAGCCTTGTTCCCAAGCTGCAGTCTAGGAAGCTCTGCGATGTCCACACTCAAGCGTCTTGCTGCCCGCCTACCTCACCGCTGGCAGGCCGAACTAAAGCGCATTCACTTCGGCCGCCAGATCGCGCAGGACCGCTTCAACACTTCTGAAGCAGAGTTCGGGCTCTTGCCTCAACTGCTGAAAATTAGTGACTGGGTCATCGATGTCGGTGCCAACGTCGGTCAGTACACCAAGCGTTTTTCCGACCTGGTCGGCCCCAAGGGACGCGTGTTGGCCTTCGAGCCCGTGCCCGCCACCTTCGCACTGCTAGCCGCCAACGTTGAGCGGTTTGCGCACGGCAACGTAAGTCTTTTCAATGCCGCAGTGTCGGACCAGTTGCAAGTGTTGGGCATGGCCATCCCGCGTTTCCCGACCGGTTTGCAGAACTATTACGAGGCGCACCTGACGACCGGCGGCGAGGCGGGTGTCAGCGTGCTGACGCTCAGCCTCGATGCCTTGGCCATTACCCAGAAGGTGGCTCTGATCAAGATCGATGCCGAGGGCCACGAGGCTCATGTGTTGGCGGGCATGCGGCAACTCATAGACCGCTCGCGGCCGGTGCTCATCATCGAGACGGGTTCGGCTGAACTGGTCGATGACATGAAACGTCGGGGTTATGCCGTCGAGCGTTCGAGTGGTTCGTCAAACGTTGTGTGTCGCCCGTTGTGAGTTCCTGGAAGGTTCTGACTTGAAGATCTCCGTTTTCGGCCTCGGCTATGTCGGCGCGGTTTCCTGCGCCTGCCTGCCTGAGCTGGGCCACCAGGTCATTGGCGTCGACACCAATCCGTTGAAGGTGCAGATGATCAACGACGGCCAATCGCCTGTCGTCGAAGAAGGCATCGACGAGCTCATCGGTGCTGCCGTGAAGGCGGGGCAATTGCGCGCCACGGCCGACCTGGAAGACGCGGTGCTGAACACCGAGGTGTCGTTGAT
>JAYSYB010000190.1:0-6193 GCA_043716775.1 Rubrivivax sp. | reverse complement strand
CCGAAAAACTGGGTGCGCCCAGCCGATAGGAGACTGCAGCGCTGGCGACTGCTGCACTGCTGCACGGCACGCGGCGCTGCGGGTTCGGTAGAATTCGCAGCCTTCCGAGGAGCGTTGCGATGAGGCGGGCCACACGGCCCCCCCCACCAGGCTCGGAACGCTGCGGCGCCATGCTGCGGCTTGCAACGGCGCTCACTCCATCCGTCGGAGTTGAGCCATGACCGCCGCCACCCCTGACTCCCAGCAGTCCGTCCAGCCGATGCGGTTGTCGGGCCTGGAGCCCGTGCTGATCCAGCCCGGCACCCTGTTCGTCAACATCGGCGAGCGCACCAACGTCACCGGCAGCCGCGCATTCGCCAAGATGATCCTGGAAGGCCGCTTTGAAGATGCGTTGGCCGTCGCGCGCCAGCAGGTGGAAAACGGCGCCCAGGTCATCGACATCAACATGGACGAAGCGATGTTGGATTCGGCCGCAGCGATGGAGCGTTTCTTGAAGCTCATCGCCGGCGAACCCGAAATTGCGCGCGTGCCGATCATGATCGACAGCAGCAAGTGGAGCGTGATCGAAACGGGCCTCAAGTGCATCCAGGGCAAGGGCATCGTCAATTCGATTTCCATGAAGGAAGGCGAGGCGGAATTCAAGCGCCAGGCCAACCTGGTGCGCCGCTACGGCGCCGCCGCCGTGGTGATGGCCTTTGACGAAAAGGGCCAGGCCGACACCTATGAACGCAAGGTCGAAATCTGCGCCCGCGCCTACCGCGTGCTGGTGGACGAGGTGGGCTTCGCGGCCGAAGACATCATCTTCGACCCCAACATCTTTGCCATTGCCACCGGCATCGAAGAGCACAACAACTACGCCGTCGATTTCATCAATGCCACGCGCTGGATCAAGGCGAATCTGCCGGGCGCCAAGGTCAGCGGCGGCGTGTCCAACGTGTCCTTCAGCTTCCGCGGCAACGACGCCGTGCGCGAAGCGATCCACACCGTGTTCCTGTTCCATGCCATCAAGGCCGGCCTGGACATGGGCATCGTCAACGCCGGCATGGTGGGCGTGTACGACGACCTGGAACCGGTGCTGCGCGAACGCGTGGAAGACGTGGTGCTGAACAGGACGCCGTCCTACGCGGCCGGCGAGCCGCCGCTCACCGCTGGCGAACGGCTGGTGGAAGTGGCCGAAAGCGCGAAAGGTCTGTCCAAAGACGACACCGCCAAACTGGCCTGGCGCAACAACGACGTCAACACGCGGCTGAGCCACGCGCTGGTGCACGGCATCACCGAATTCATCACGCTCGATACCGAAGAAGCCTGGCAAGCGATCCAGGCTACCGGCGGGCGCCCGCTGCACGTGATTGAAGGCCCGCTGATGGCCGGCATGAACATCGTCGGTGACCTCTTCGGCCAGGGCAAGATGTTCCTGCCGCAGGTGGTAAAAAGTGCGCGGGTGATGAAGAGCGCGGTGGCGCACCTGCTGCCCTACATCGAAGCCGAAAAGAAGGCCTTGGTGGATGCCGGCGGCGAAGCCAAGGCCAAGGGCAAGATCGTCATCGCCACCGTGAAGGGTGATGTGCACGACATCGGCAAGAACATCGTCACGGTCGTGCTCCAGTGCAACAATTTTGAAGTCGTCAACATGGGCGTGATGGTGCCATGCCAGGACATCCTGGCGAAGGCGCGCGTCGAAGGCGCCGACATCATCGGCCTGAGTGGCCTGATCACACCCAGCCTGGAAGAGATGCAGCACGTGGCCGGCGAGATGCAGCGCGACGACTACTTCCGCATCAGGAAAATACCGCTGCTGATTGGCGGCGCCACCTGCAGCCGCGTGCACACCGCCGTGAAGATTGCGCCGCACTACGAAGGGCCCGTGGTCTACGTGCCCGACGCGTCGCGCAGCGTGGGGGTGTGTTCGGATTTGCTGTCCGACGAACGGGCCGAAAAATTCATCCAGGACCTGCGCACCGACTACGACCGCGTGCGCGCGCAGCATGCCAGCAAGAAAGTCACGCCGCTGGTGACCTTGGCCGCTGCGCGGGCCAACAAGGCGGCGGTGGACTGGGCCGCCTACACACCACCGAAGCCCAAGTTCATCGGCCGCCGCGTCTTCAAGAACTACGACCTTGCAGAACTGGCGGCGTGCATCGACTGGGGCCCGTTCTTCCAGACCTGGGACCTGGCCGGCAAGTTCCCGGACATTCTTCGCGACGAGGTTGTGGGCCATGAAGCGCAGCGCGTGTTCAGCGACGGCAAGCGGCTCCTGCAGCGCGCCATCGAAGGCCGCTGGATGCAGGCCAGTGGCGTCATCGCGCTGCTGCCTGCGGCGACGGTGGACGACGACACGATCGAGATCTACACCGACGAATCTCGCAGCGAAGTCGCCCTGCGCTGGAACCCGCTCCGGCTGCAGACCGAGCGGCCGGTGGTGGACGGGGTGAAACGCCCCAACCGCAGCCTGGCCGACTTCATCGCGCCACGCTCTGATTCTGGTGGGCCGGCCGACTACATCGGCCTCTTCGCCGTGACGTCGGGCCTTGGCCTGGAAAAGAAGGAAAAGCAGTTCACGGACGACCATGACGACTACAGCGCCATCATGCTCAAGGCCCTGGCCGACCGCCTGGCGGAAGCGTTTGCAGAGCGCCTGCATCAACGTGTGCGCACTGACTTGTGGGGTTATGCACCTGACGAGGCGCTGAGCAGCGAACAGCTGATTGCCGAGCAGTACCGGGGCATCCGCCCCGCGCCCGGCTACCCGGCCTGCCCCGACCATAGCGTGAAGGCGGACATGTTCCGCGTGCTGATGGCCGGCGACGTCGGCATGGCGCTGACCGAAAGCCTGGCCATGACCCCGGCGGCCAGCGTCAGCGGTTTCTACATGGCGCATCCGCAGGCGCGGTACTTCAACGTCGGCCGCATCGGCGAAGACCAGTTGCAGGACTGGGCACAGCGCCAGCAGATGGCGCCGGACCTGGCGCGGCGACGACTGGCACCCGCGCTGTAGGCGCGCCCGCAATCGCGTTTCAGTCGCGTCCGAGCGTAAGGGTGGCTGGCTGCGGGGCACATTTCACGGGAAACAAACGGTCGTAGCGTGAGAATTGAAGACGCTGTCAGGCCGTGCCGCGGGCGCAGCCTCCGCGCACCCAACCCGCCTGCCTTCGGGAGCCGAACCGTGATGACCAGCCCTAAGCGACGCGCCCTTTGCGCGTTGATGATGTCTCTGCTGCTCGCCAGCTGCGGCGGCGGTGGAGGCGGCAGCGAAACCATTGCCGCGCCCGAGCCGCCAGCGCCAGTGGTGGTGGAAAAGCCCGCCACGCGCGCCGAGGCTGCACGCTTCCTCACGCAGGCCACCTTCGGCCCCACCGACGCCGACGTCACCCGCGTCATGGCCGTTGGCTACGCCGCCTGGATCGACGAACAAATGGCGCTGCCCGCCGTGTCGCACCGCAGCCATGTCGAAGCGCGCGACGCCGAGATCAAGGCCGCTGACGCCACCAAAAGCGCCGGCCAGGACCAGGTCTTCGAGACCTTCTGGAAACAAGCGCTGACCGGGCCCGACCAGTTGCGACAGCGCACGGTGTTTGCGCTGTCGCAGATATTCGTCATCTCGATGGTCGAAGACAACGTTGCCAACAACCCGCGCGCAGTGGCCCAGTGGCTGGACATGCTGGGCAGCGACGGCCTGACGACCTACCGGCAGTTGCTGGAATCGGTGTCACGCCACCCGATGATGGGCACCTACCTGTCGCACCTGAAAAACCAGAAAGCCGACCCGCGCACCGGCCGTGTGCCCGACGAAAATTACGCCCGCGAGGTGATGCAGCTGTTCTCCATCGGTCTTGTCGAACTGAACGAGGACGGCAGCGCGCGCACCGCAGGTGCAACGGGCTCGGCCGTGGACACCTACACCCCGTCCGACATCTCCGGCCTGGCGCGTGTGTTCACGGGCTTCAGTTACGCCTGCCCCGCCTGGCCTGACAACAACTGCTTCTTCTCCGGCACCAGCAACGGCAATGCTGACCCTGACCGCAGCTTCAAGGCCATGCTGGGCTACCCGCCGTACCACAGCACCGAAGAAAAGCGTTTCTTGAGCGCCGTGATCCCGGTGCAGACCACGTCTGACCCCAACGCCAGCCTGCGCACCGCGCTGGACACGCTGGCCGCGCACGCCAACGTCGGACCGTTCATCGGCCGCCAGTTGATCCAGCGCCTGGTCACCAGCAACCCGAGCCCTGCGTACGTCCGCGATGTGGCGCGGGTTTTTGCGAATAACGGCTCCGGTGTGCGGGGCGATATGAAGGCCGTGGTCAAGACCATCCTGATGCACGCGGAAGCACGCCAAAGGTCCGACACATCCGGCAAGGTGCGTGAACCGGTGCTGCGGCTGTCGGCCTTCATGCGCGCCTTCCCGCACACCAGCGACACCGGCCACTTCAAGGTTGGCAGCACCGACCCCGCAGCCACGTCGCTGGGCCAGTCACCGATGCGGTCGCCTTCGGTCTTCAACTTCTACCGCCCTGGCTATGTCAGCCCGGGCAGCGGCGCCGCCAGCCGCAGCCTGGTGACGCCCGAGATGCAGATCGCCCACGAAACCAGCGCTGCCGGCTACGTCAACTTCGTGCGCGACAACATCGCCAGCGGCGTCGGCCAGTTCAACGGCACCGTGGCCGGTGTGGTGCGCAACCGGCGCGACCTGCAGGGCAACTACACCGCCGAGTTGGCAGCGTCCACCGACGCTGCGGCGCTGGTGGACCTGGTGCTCTCAAAGTTGACCTACGGCTACACAACGGGCAACACCACCGCTGCGCTGCGCACCGAGATCGTCAACGCTGTCAGCGCCATCGCCATTCCTGCGCTCAACGCCAACCTGGGCAACCAGACCAGCGTGGACAACGCCAAGCGCGCACGCGTCAACGCGGCGATCCTGCTGGTGCTGGCAGCGCCTGAATTCCAGGTTCAGCAGTGAAGTGCACTGAGGCCCTCGCCATGACCCAGAACATCCTCCTCAAGCGCTATCCCGTGGACAGCGCACGCCGACTCTTCCTGCGCCACGCCAGCGCCATGGGTGCCATAGCCGGCAGCGGTGCGCCGCTGGCGTTGAACATGCTGGTTGCCGGCAACGTGGCCGCGCAGACCGCCACCGACTACCGCGCGCTGGTCTGCGTCTTTCTCTTCGGTGGCAACGACGCCTACAACATGATCCTGCCCACCGACAGCGCCAGCTGGGCGGCGTATTCCACCACCCGCAACCAGGCGCCTGATTCCCTTGCGCTGCTGGCCCCTGGCGCAGCGCCCGTGGGCACGGCCGTTGCTGGGTCGCCGTCACGCCTGGGCGGCGTGTTGCCGATCACGCCCGTCAATGGGCAGGGCCGCAGCTTCGCGCTGCACCCGCTGATGGGCAGCCTGCAGACGCTCTTCAACACCGACCGCCGGCTGGCCATCCTGCCCAATATCGGCCCGCTGATCCTGCCCACCACCAAGGCACAGTACGGCACCACGTCGCACCCCAAACCGGCCAGCCTGTTTTCACACAACGACCAGCAGAACACCTGGCAGTCGCTGGGCCCCGAAGGCACCACGCGCGGCTGGGGCGGGCGCATGGGCGACATGCTGGCGTTGCAGAACTCGCGCACGGCTTTCACCGCTGTGTCGGCGTCCGGCAACGCCGTGTGGCTGGCGGGGCAGACGGTGCGGCAGTACCAGGTGTCCACCAATGGCGCCATCCGCCTGGGGGCCGACACCAACGGCAACGTTTACGGCTCTGCGGCGGTGGCCGCTGCACTCAACCGCATCAGCTCAGCCAGCCGTGGCACCCACGTCTTTGAAGCCGACATGGCCGCTGTGGGCGCCAATTCGATCAACGCTGAAGCTGTTCTGCGCGACGCTCTGCGTTTGGCCAGCGACGCCGCTTTCGGCACGCCGCCGCCCCCCGGTGTGGCCTACAGCGCGAACACCGACCCCAAGCTGCGGTACGACAACCCATTGACCGGGGCTGCGGCAAGCAACGCATTGGCGCAGCAACTGCAGGTGGTAGCCCGCATGGTGGACGCGGGCATGCGCGGCGTCACCGGTGTCAAGCGCCAGGTGTTCTTCGTCAGCATGGGCGGCTTTGACAGCCACGACCTGCAGAACCGCAACAACTCTGACCTGATGGCAAAGTTGTCGCACGCCCTGCAGTACTTCGACGCGGCGCTTGGCAACC
>JAYSYB010000189.1:0-6195 GCA_043716775.1 Rubrivivax sp. | reverse complement strand
CGTGCTCAGTGTCGGCCTCGCCGCGCAGTTCGATCGTGGTGCTGAAGCAGCCCAGCGCAATCGGGTGCCCGGGAAATTTCTCCTGCAGCTGGTACCAGGGTCGGCTGCAAGCTTCGTCAAAAGGCTGGTCGCCGGATTCGGTGGCCAGCAGCACGGCCTGCGCTCCCAGCAGCGCGCCCAGTTCTGCGGCCAGGTCGGCCTGCGGCGTCAATGCGTAGAGGTGCATCACGGCTTGTGAGTCGCAGTGCACATCCAGGACGATGTCGCTGTCCACCGCCAATTGCAGCAGGCGGTTCTTGAGGTCGTTGACGGGGTCCTGCGCGCGCAGCGCGGCGGCGGCGTCGCGCAGGGCCTGGCGCACCCATGTGGAGTTGGCAGCCTCGTCAGCGCCCAGGCGGCCGTGCACGGCGGCAATGACGGCGGGGCTCAAATCGGGCACGCTGCGGTTGAAGTTGACACCGTCGCGCAGGTCAAAGCGGCCCTGGTGCTGGCCCAGCAGATGCTGCGACAGGCCGAGTGGGTTGGCATATGGCACGAGGATCACTTCGCCGCGCATCAGGCCCAGCGCCTCAAGGTCAGCCAGCAGGATGCGCAGCTTCTGCGCCACCAGCATGGCCGGCACTTCGTCGGCATGCAGCGCCGCCTGGATCATGGCCTTGGGGCCTGTGCCGGGTTGGCCGAAACGAAGCACCGTCAGAACGTGGCGCTGGCCGGGCGTGGCGCCGATGAGGTCGATGCGATCAGTTTGCATAGTGCGGTTGCATAGTGCGGTTGTACGGAGCGGTTGCATGGTGCGGTTGCAGGCGGCCTTCAGGCTCCTTTCAACCGCTAGACAGCACCCACCAGGCTGACGGTGAGCGCGAAGTAGATGACCGCCGCTGCCGATGGCTTCGGCTGGCGGCGCCGGCAACAACTGGCCAGTCCATCATGGGGTTCGCATCAGACCTGCACCGCCTTCACGCCCAGGCGGAAGCGCTTTTCGACGAACCACAGCACGCCAATCGATAGCGCGGTGACGGCCAAGGTGGTCAGTACGATGAGCATGAAGCAGGTGAAGGACTCACGCATCGCCGATGCCGCTGTTGGTCCTGTGCAGCATCCTTGTGGGGCTGAGCCACGAACTTGGCGTGCGGGCTGTTGTGCAGCCCGATGATCTTCTGGCCTTTGAGCAAAGCTGGAGACGCGTCCTTGAAAACGCCCGCTTTTGCGACCCAACGCGAGGGCACGTCGTAGTACGGGTCGCTGATGTCAGCCGCGTTCTTGCGTTCGTCGGTGATCGTCATCGACGCGCCGATCATGTCGAAACTCTGCGCATCAGCTCGTCGTCGACTCCGAGCTTGGAAAACGGCGGGTAGTTGCCTTCGACGCCAATGCGGACCTTCTTCCAGTCGGGGGCATGGGCATGCGCATGGGCGGGCGCCAACGGCCCGCACGGCAGCGGGTTGCACGCCGACCGTCGGAGTTCGGCAGTGGATGTCGCATGTGTGTGTAAGGGCAGCCGTCCGAAGACAGCCGGGGCTACACCGCCAGCAGGTGCGTGCGGTAGTGCATCAGCTCGTCGATCGATTCATGGATGTCGGCCATGGCCGTGTGCGCCTGCGCCTTCTTGAAGCCTTCCAGCGCAGCCGGCTTCCAGCGCCGCGCCAGTTCTTTCAACGTGCTCACGTCCAGGTTGCGGTAGTGAAAGAAGGCTTCCAGTGCCGGCATGGTGCGGGCCAGGAAGCGCCGGTCCTGGCAGATGCTGTTGCCGCACATGGGGCTCTTGCCCTTGGGAACGTACTGTTGAAGAAAGGCAATCACCTGCGCTTCGGCCGACAATTCATCCACCGTGGACGCGCGCACGCGCTCGGTCAACCCGCTGCGGCCGTGGGTGCCCTTGTTCCAGTTGTCCATGCCGTCCAGCACGGCGTCTGTCTGGTGCACGGCGAAGACCGGGCCTTCGATGCGCACGATCAGCATCGGGTCGGTGACGACCACGGCAACTTCGATGATGCGGTCGGTCTCGGGGAAAAGACCCGTCATCTCAAGGTCGATCCAGATCAGGTTCTGGTCGCTGGGCTTCAGGGTGTCGGTCATGGGGAGTGGGGTGTGCCTGTGAATAGTCATAGATTCTCGCCCAAGCCTAAACTCGTGCCTTATGGAATCAATGCACTTCACCCTGGCATTCGCGGCTGCGCTGCTGCTGTCGCTGGCCACCAAACTCTGGCTGGCCACGCGGCAGATGCGCCACGTGGCACTGAAGCGCGGTGCAGTGCCGGCCGCCTTTGTCGGCACCGTCACGCTACAGGCGCACCAGCGCGCCGCCGACTACACGCTGGCCAAGGGGCGGTTTGGCCTGTGGACTACGGCACTGGGCACCGTCGTCCTGCTGGGCTGGACGCTGCTGGGCGGGCTGGACGTGCTGAACATCTTCCTGCGCGCCACGCTGCTGGCCAGCTGGGGGCCACTGGTCTATCAGTTGGCGCTGCTGGCCGCGGTGGCACTGATCGGCGCCGTGATCGAGATGCCGCTGGATTGGATCAGCACCTTCCGCATCGAACAGCGCTACGGCTTCAACCGCATGACCCTGCCGCTGTGGCTGGCCGACCAGGCCAAGGGTGCGCTGGTGGGTGCGGTGATCGGCCTGCCGCTGGCGGCGCTGGTGCTGTGGCTGATGGCGGCCAGTGGGGGCCTGTGGTGGCTGTGGGCTTGGATGGCGCTGGTGGGTTTCAACCTCTTGATGCTGGTGATCTACCCGACGCTGATCGCGCCTTTCTTCAACAAGTTTGAGCCACTGGCAGACGAACCGTTGAAGGCCCGTGTGCAGGCCTTGATGCAGCGCTGCGGCTTTGCGGCCAAGGGCCTGTTCGTGATGGACGGCAGCCGCCGGTCCGCCCATGCCAACGCCTACTTCACGGGCCTTGGCGCGTCCAAGCGCGTGGTGTTTTTTGACACCCTGCTGCAGCGCCTGACGCCGGGCGAGGTGGAAGCCGTGCTGGCGCACGAGCTGGGCCACTTCAAGCACAAGCATGTGCTGCAGCGCATGGTGGGCATTTTCGGCATGAGCCTGGCCGGCTTGGCGCTGCTGGGCTGGCTGGCACAGCAAAGCGGCTTCTACACGGGGCACGGCGTAACTCCCAACATGGGTGCACCCAACGACGCGCTGGCGCTGCTGTTGTTTATGCTGGCGCTGCCGAGCTTCACCTTCTTCATCTCGCCGTTGCTGGCGCACTCTTCGCGAAAACATGAATTCCAGGCCGATGCTTACGCCTGCGTGCAGGCCGACGGGCGTGACCTGGCGCAGGCGCTGCTGAAGCTGCATGAAGACAACGCCGCGACGCTGACGCCGGACCCGGTGTACGTGCGCTTCTACTATTCGCACCCGCCGGCTTCCGAGCGATTGGCGGCGTTGGCAGCCGTGGTCCCGGCGCTGGCCCCAAATGCCGTCTGAGTCTGCAATGAACCCACTTGCAACGTGCCACTGCCAGCCGCTGGAAGGCCAGCCCGCCATGAGCGACGCCGAAGTCACGCAGCACCTGGCCCACGCGCCGGGCTGGGTGCTGGCCGACGGCGCCATCCAAAAACGCTTTGACTTTGTCGACTACCACCACACGATGGCCTTCGTGAACGCGCTGGCCTGGGTAGCCCACGCAGAAGACCATCACCCCGACCTGCTGGTGAGTTATGCCCACTGCACGGTGCGCTTCAGTACCCATTCAGTGGGCGGCATTTCCATCAACGACTTCATTTGCGCGGCAAAGGTGGACGCGTTGATGCTCAGCGCTGCAGGCGCCTTGATGAACGTCGCTGCGCCTTGACCCACGCCGTCACGCTGGACGTGGGTTTGGTGGTGGCCTCGCACGGCCGCCATGTGGTCGTCGAAACGCCCGAAGGCGAACGGGTGCACTGCCACCCGCGCGGCAAGAAGAGCGAACTCGTGGTGGGTGACCGCGTACGTTGGCAGCCCACGGGCGACGGCGGCGTCATCGAACACCTGGAACCGCGCCGCAACCTGATGTACCGGCAGGACGAATGGAAGACCAAGTCCTTCGCCGCCAACATCGACCTGCTGCTGGTGCTGGTGGCCGGCGAGCCGGTTTTCAGTGAATCGCAGCTGACACGCGCACTCATTGCGGCGCGCGCCGAAGGCATCCAGACGTTGATCGGGTTGAACAAGACCGACCTGCCCTCCGCGGCCGCTGCGCGTGAACGCCTGGCGCCTTACCGCGCGATGGGGGCGGAGGTGATGGAGATTGCGCTGAAGGCCGATCAAACCGGGTCGAAAGGCCGGCTGTTGGCGCGCTTGGCGGGCAGTGTGACGCTGGTGCTGGGCGCCAGCGGTATGGGCAAGAGCACGCTGATCAACCTGCTGGTGCCGCAGGCGGCCGCGCAAGTGGGTGAGATTTCGCAGGCACTCCAGGCTGGCCGCCACACCACCACCACAACCACCTGGTACTGGCTGGCAACTGGGCCGGGCAGCGAGCGCAAAGGCGCCTTGATCGATTCACCAGGCTTCCAGGAGTTTGGTCTGCGCCAGGTGCAGCCTGAACTGTTGGCCGCCTTGATGCCCGATTACGCCGCCGCGATGGGTGAATGCCGCTTCCACAACTGCAGCCACCGGCACGAGCCAGGCTGCGGTGTGCGCGCAGCGATTGAACGCGGCGAGATCAGCCCGTCGAGACAGCGCATCTATGAGTCGCTGTACGACGAGTTGTCGACGAAACGCTGGTAAGCGCCGGGCCTTCGGAAGCGGGCTTTCAGCCCAGCACGTTGGCCAGCGACAGCAGCGCCACCAGCAGCATCCACAGCACCACCGACCGCCACACCAGGCCGACCACGCTCTGCAGATGCCCGCTCTGGGTCGGCGCGCCGGCGGTGGAACCTTGCGCCGCCGCGATGTCGGCTTCGCCACCCGCCGTGAAAGTCTTGGACCGGTCGGGCGTCACGCCCGGCGCAGCCGCGCCACCCAGCTGCACGCCCAGTGCGCCGGCTGCGGCGGCCAGGATGATGCCTTCGTTGGCGTGTTGCCAAAGGGATGAATCACGCCGCCAGCTGGCAATGGCTTCTTCAAAGTTGCCGACGACTGCAAAACCAAAGGCCGTCAGCCGCGCAGGCAAGTGGTCGATGATGGAAAACAGCTTCCGCGACAGGTCTTTCAGTGCGTCGTTGGCGGGCGCATCCAGCGTGCGCTGGCGGTAGCTCCAGTAACGGGCCGAAAACTCGGCCATGCGGTAGAACACCGCACCCATCGGCCCCAGGCCCAGCGCTGACAGCACCACAAACCAGAAGAAGACGCCGAAGACATGGCGGTGCGCCGCCAGCAGCGCGTGTTCAATGACGTGGCGCAGCAGTTCAGTGCGCGGCAACTCGCTGGCGTCCAGATGGCGCCATTCGGCCAGCAGGCGGCGGGCTTCGATCTCGTCACCACGGTCCAGCGCGTCGCGGATGTCGGTGAAGTAGTGGCTGAACTGACGAAAGCCCAGCGTCAGGTACAGCAGGCCCACGTCAAAGGCCAGCGCCAGCAGCAGGCTGTATTCATGGATCAGCACATAGACCGCACCGGCCAACACGGAAGGCACCAACACCGACACAGCCCACACGACGCGCGTGTGGTGCTTTTCGCCAGCGTCAAAGTTCTGGCCCGTCCAGCGCACCCATTGGGCCAGCGTCTGGTGCACCCAGTTGTCGCGCGGCAGCGGCTTGAGCTGCTCCACCAGCAGCGCAATCAGGACGGCAAAGAAACTCATCGCTGGCGATGATAGATGCCAAGCGCCCAGCGGCCTGGCGCAACAGTCGCGCTCACGCTGCCAGAAACCGGTACAGGTTGCGCAGCATCGCGGCCGTGGCACCCCAGATGTAGTACTCGCGCACAACGCCATCGGCACCGGGCCCCTGCCAGGGCATGGACAGGAACTGGCGTTCGCCACCCTCGAAGCTGAAGACATGGCGCTGGTGGTGGGCCGGGTCCATGAGGTGCTGCAGCGGCACTTCGAATGCCTCGGCCACCTCGAAGCTGTCGAGCACCAGCTCGAAGGGCGGTGTCACCAGCGCCACCACGGGCGTGATGACGAAGCTCGTCACGGTGGTGTACGTCGGCATCTGGCCGAGGACCTGAACGCAGCGGTGTGGCAGCCCGACTTCTTCTTCGGCCTCGCGCATGGCCGTGCCGGCCGGACCGCTATCTTCGGGCTCGGCACGACCGCCAGGAAAGCTGAT
>JAYSYB010000188.1:0-6209 GCA_043716775.1 Rubrivivax sp. | reverse complement strand
CTGGGCCTGGCTGGCAATCGCGCGGTCCACGGCGACATAAGTGGAGAATTCATTGACGTTGATCTTGCCGACCTGTTCGCGCGTGAAAGGCGGCATGTTGCCGGCCTCGCCGGTCAGCGCGCCCAGCACGTCGCCGGCGCGGATCTTTTCCTTGCGCCCGCCCATGATCTGCAGCGTGGCCATCGGCGGCAGCAGCGGGCCGGTGCCGGAGGGTGTCAATGACGCCAGCGGCTGCCACGCTGAAGGTGCGCCTTGCGCTTTTTCGATGCGGCCGACCGCACCCATCTCGTCCATGCTGGCCAGGCTGTAGGCCGAGCCTTCTGCATCGACACGGCCGGTGCGGCCGATGCGGTGGGTGTGGGTGGCCGGGTCGGGCGTGATGTCGACGTTGATGACGGCTTCAAGCTGGTCGATGTCCAGCCCCCGCGCCGCGATGTCGGTGGCCACCAGCACGCTGCAGCTGCGGTTGGCAAAGCGCACCAGCACCTGGTCGCGGTCGCGCTGGTCGAGGTCGCCATGCAATTCCAGCGCTTCAAAGCCTTGTGCGCGCAGCACTTCGACAAGGTCGCGGCACTGCTGCTTGGTGTTGCAGAAGGCCAGCGTGCTGACCGGGCGGTAGTGGTTCAGCAGCAGGCCCACGGAGTGCAGGCGTTGCGAGTCGGTCACTTCGAAGAACAGTTGGCGAATCTGCGTCGCCGACGGCGTGGCCAGCAGCGTCACCTGCAATGGGTCGCGCATGAAGGCGGCGCTGAGCCGGGTGATGCCTTCGGGGTAGGTGGCTGAAAACAGCAGCGTCTGGCGGTCTTTGGGGCATTGCTTGGCGACGACGCTGATGTCGTCGAAGAAGCCCATGTCAAGCATGCGGTCGGCTTCGTCCAGCACCAGCGTGTTGAGGGCGTCGAGCTTCAGGCTGCCGCGGTCCAGGTGGTCCATGATGCGGCCCGGGGTGCCGACGACCACGTGCGCGCCGTGCTCCAGGCTGGCCAGTTGCGGGCGCAGCGTGGCGCCGCCGCAGAGTGTGAGCACCTTGAGGTTGTCCTCAGTGCGCGCCAGGCGGCGGAGCTCCTGCGTCACCTGGTCGGCGAGTTCACGCGTCGGGCACAACACCAGCGCCTGCACCGCAAAACGCCGCGGGTTCAGGTTGGCCAGCAGCGCCAGCGCGAATGCGGCGGTCTTGCCACTGCCGGTCTTGGCCTGCGCGATCAGATCGTGACCGGCCAGTGCCAGTGGCAATGCGGCAGCCTGGATCGGCGTCATGGCGGTGTAGCCCAGCTGCACCAGGTTGGCCAGCACGTGCGGTGGCAGCGGCAGGGTGCTGAAGGCGGCTTTTTCGGCCGGGGAAACGGGCAGTGCAGGATTCGGGCTGTTCATGAGCGATTATCGGAGGCTGTTGCGCAGCTGCTTGTCCACTGCTGTTTCCACTGCTTGTCCCCTGTGTCCTGCCCTTGTCCCTTGTCCCCTGTCCTGCTGCCCCGCCTTGCCGCCCGTTCTGATGCACACCAAAACCGCCACCGCCACTGCCGCCGCCGACCCCGCGCACCTGCCCAACCCCAAGCACCTGAGCCGCGTGCCGCTGCACATCAGCGCCGATCAGCTGTCGCGAATCCGGCAATCGGCCTTCGCGCTGCCGCAGGTGGTCAAGCCCGCCGACTACGTCGCCGAAGGCAGCAAGGGCTTTGAGCTGCACCTGGACAAGCTCGGTTTCGTCTTGCTGCAAAAGCCGGTGTCGGGCGCGCGACCCAGCCGCTGGATCGACCCGGCGCTGATGGCCAGCGCAGCAGCGCACCTGGAGTCGTTGGGCGCTGTGGCCAGCACGCCTGAAGCGCGCTCGATGATGGTCGAGCGCACCGCCGCACTCGAAGGCCTGGGCCTGACGCGCCGGGCCGGCCAGTGGACGCGTCTCGTGAGCCACACGCTGGCGCTGGCAGACCCGGCATGGCAGGTGCCTGTGCTGTTCCGCGTCGATGTGGAAGCTGCGCCTGTGTGGGACTTCTTCCGCACGGGCGACAGCGCCGCGTTGCAGGCCGCGCTGGGCCCCGTGCCGGCGTATCCGCACGCCACCGAGCTGCAAGCGCACCTGACGCGGTTGGTGGCGCGCAGCGAAGCGCTGCAGGCGCACCACTTGCCGTCGTTGCTGCCACGGCTGCAGTCGGAATGCGCCACGCCGCAACCCCTGGCCGACCTGCTGGCCGCGTGTTCACGCGCGCAGGACCGCTGGGAACACCAGGTGGCCGAAATCGACACGCTGCAGGGCCTGAACCGCGAACTGGCGTTTCAGGGCTATCCCGACACCTTTCCCAAAGCGCGGCGTGCGCAACGGCAGATTTCGCTGTACGTGGGCCCGCCCAACAGTGGCAAGACGCACGCCGCCTTTGAACGCCTGGCGCAGGCGATGGACGGCGCCTATCTAGCGCCACTGCGCCTGTTGGCACTGGAAGGGCGCGACCGCTTGGTGGCGCGCGGTGTGCCCTGTTCGCTGCTGACCGGTGAAGAGAATGTGCCGGCTGACGGCGCGCGCGTGGTCAGCAGCACGATCGAAATGGTGGGCACCAACACCGAGATCGACGTCGCCGTCATCGACGAAGCGCAGATGATCTTTGACGCCAGCCGAGGCTGGGCCTGGACACAGGCCATCGTGGCGGTGCCAGCGTCGGAAGTCATCATCATCTGCAGCGGCTTTGCGGTGCCTGCCATCGAAAACCTGCTGGGCCTTTGCGGTGAACGCTGCACGGTGCGCGAGTTCGAACGCAAGCAACACGTCGAATTGCTGCCGCAGCCGGTGCCGATGTCGTCGTTGAAGCTCGGCGACGCGGTGGTGGCCTTCAGCCGGCGCGACGTGCTGACCTTGCGCGACGCCATTGCCGCCAACGGCCACCCGGTGAGCGTGATCTACGGCGCCCTGCCGCCCGAAGTTCGGCGCCGCGAGGCAGAACGCTTTGCGACTGGCGAGAGCCACATCCTGGTGGCGACGGATGCGATTGGCATGGGGCTGAATCTGCCGATACGGCGGGTGCTCTTCAGCACGCTGACCAAGTTTGATGGTCAGGCCGACCGCACGCTGGATGAATCAGAAGTGCACCAGATCGCGGGCCGCGCCGGCCGCTATGGCATCCACGAAGAAGGATTTGTCGGCGTGTTGAAGGACGCCGAGCCAGCTGCGCTGCGCGTGCTGAAAGAACTGCTGGCCAAGGTGCCGCGCGCGCCGCGCGACTTCAAGGCGCCTGTGGCGCCGAACGGCTGGCACGTCGACACCATTTCTTCGCGTCTGCACAAGACGCAGTTGAGCGAAGTGCTGGGTGTGTTCATGCAGCAGCTGAAGCTGGACGACGCGCACTTTGCGGTGGCCGAACTTGAGCAGATGTTGGAACTGGCCGCCGAGCTGGACAAGAGCGCGTCGCGCCTGACGCTGAAGGAACGCTTCACCTACGCGCAGGCGCCGGTGGACATGCGCACAGAGGCGCTGGTGCAGGAGTTTCTGGAATGGAGCCACCGCCATTCACAGACCGGCAACGCCGGCAGGCCCTGGTTCCTGGATGCAGTGGACAGCCACAGCCGGCTGGAGCGCATGGAACAGGCGCTGCGCGGTTGCACGCTGTGGCTGTGGCTGGACCTGCGCTTCCCTGGTGCCTATGGCCACGTTGAAGAAGTGCAGGCGCTGCGCAGTGCGCTCAACGACGGCATCGAAAGGCAGCTCAAGGGAAAGCGGCCGCTTGCGCAGGTGCGGCGGGCGAGGCACTGAGCCCGCGCGTGCAAATCCGGAAGGACTTGCACGGCGCGGGTTGGCCCAGCGGCGATTTCACGCCGTCTGGCTGAGGCCAGGCCGGCTGAGGAGGTGGCGGTCAGCGGCGGTTGTCTTGACGCCAGTCGTGCCGGTCGTCGCGCCGGTCGTCGCGATACTCTCGGTGATCCCGATGATCTCGGCCATGCTCGTAGCGCCCGCCGTGGTCATAGCGACTGGGGACGCCGTCGCCGTCACGGTCCCAACGCGGGTTATAGACGCGGTCGTGGCGATTGGGGATGCCGTCGCCGTCCACGTCCCATCGGGTCGGCTGGCGGTATGCGTGGTCGCGAGCGTATTCACGGCTGGGCAATACCACCACGGACACTGGGTAGTAGACGGGCGCAGGTTGGTACACCGGCGCAGGTTGGTAGACGGGCGCAGGCTGGTAGACGGGCGCAGGCTGGTAAACCGGACCGTAAACCGGGCCATGCACCGGGTAGCCCCCGGCCGACGAGCCAATGGTCACTTGCCATTGCACGTCAACAACACCGCGTGCCTGGGCAGCGCCACTGGCCAGGGTTGCCGTCAACGCTGCGGCTGCGGCGAAGGCCGCGAAGGCAAACTTGCGGATGGTCATGAATCAGACTCCTTGCGGTTGCGGTGTAGGGCGCTGACTGCGCCCCGCCCTTGGAGAAACGCTGAGCCGGCCCATGCGGTTCACCCACATCGTGTGAACGGCTGTAAAGCCTGGCCGCTACGTCAAGGGACAATGCACCCATGAAAACCCCCGCAAGGCTGCAGGCCCTGGTTGACGAAGGGCTGATCGACAGCGTCGTGCGTCAATTGATGAGCGGCAAGGAAGCCAACGTCTATGTCGTACGTTGTGGCGACGACACGCGTGCGGCCAAGATCTACAAGGAAGCTACGCACCGCAGCTTTCGCCAGGCGGTGGACTACACCGAAAACCGCAAGGTCAACAACACGCGCCAGGCCCGCGCCATGGCCAAAGGCACGCGCTACGGCCGTGCGCAGCAGGAAGCGGTGTGGCAAAGCGCCGAGGTCGATGCGCTGCACCGCCTGGCCGCTGCGGGTGTGCGTGTGCCCAAGCCCTACAACTTTGCCGAAGGCGTGCTGTTGATGGAACTGGTGACCGACGAACACGGTGACGCCGCGCCGCGCCTGAACGACGTGGTGCTGACGGCCGAAGAAGCCCGCGCCCACCACGCCACGTTGCTGCAAGAAGTGGTGCGCATGCTGTGCGCAGGCGTCGTGCACGGCGACCTGTCGGAATTCAACATCCTGCTGGCGGCCGACGGGCCGGTGATTATCGACCTGCCGCAGGCCGTTGATGCAGCAGGCAACAACCACGCCGCTCGCATGCTGCTGCGTGACGTGGGCAACCTGCGCAATTTCTTTGGTGGCTTTGCGCCTGAACTGCTGGCCACGCAGTACGGTGCCGAGATCTGGGGCCTGTATGAACGCGGTGTCTTGCAGCCGGACACGCCGCTGACGGGCCGCTATGAACGGCAGCAGGGTGCCGTCGATCTGTCTGCGCTGATGCGTGAGATCGACGACGCGCGCGATGAAGAGGCGATGCGCCGGCTGCGGATGCAGACGGCGGCCTGAGCGGCCGTGCAAAGCGACGCACGCCAGCACAGCCCGGCCGCCGAGCGCAACCAGGCGCCAATCACGGCGCAGTTGAAGCGCCTGCTGCCGGCGCGCGGCATGCTGCTTGAAATCGCCAGTGGCACAGGCCAGCACGCCGCGCATGCTGCAGCGGCGATGCCGGCGTGGCGCTGGCAGCCCAGCGATGCCGACGGCGATGCGCTGGCCAGCATCGGCGCCTGGTGCCACGGCCTGCCGAACGTGATGCCGCCCCTGCTGTTGGATGTGATGGCGGCAGACTGGCCAGTGCCGACGCCTGTGGACGCAATCTTCAATGCCAACATGATTCACATAGCACCCTGGCCCGTGTGTGCGGCGCTGATGCAGGGCGCCGTTCGTCACCTGACGGCGCAGGGGCTGCTGGTGCTGTATGGCCCGTTCATCGTTGAGGCAGGAAGCACGGCGACCAGCAACCTCGCCTTCGATGCTGACCTGCGCCGGCGCAATTCGGCCTGGGGCCTGCGGCAGCTGTCTGATGTACTCGAAACAGGCGTCGGCGCTGGCCTGAAGCTGCAGGCGCGAATCTCGATGCCGGCCAACAACCTGCTGCTGGCCTTTGGGCGCATGTCTGGCCCCTGAGTCATCCGCCTGCGCGTTTGGCGCCGATGCCTTCTTGCTGCAGCCAAGCCAGCACACGGTCGACGTGGTCGCCCTGAACCTCTAGCACGCCGTCCTTCAACGTGCCACCGGCGCTGCAGGCCGTGCGCAGCCGCTGGCCCAGTGCGGCCAGTGCCGCATGGTCCAGCGCCAGGCCGCGCACCAGTGTGACGGCCTTGCCACCGCGGCCTTTGGTTTCGCGGCTGATGCGCACCGTGCCGTTGCC
>JAYSYB010000187.1:0-1987 GCA_043716775.1 Rubrivivax sp. | reverse complement strand
GGGGGCGGCGGGGGCGGGGGTGCCACGCGCGGAGCAGGAGCCGGTGCGGGCGGAGGCGGCTTGATGGCGCCGTCACACTCAGGGGCCGCAGTGGCTGGGGTCCAGCCGGAGTCACGCCAGCACAATTCATTGGTACCGTTTTTCCAGACGGTGCCGTCCGTAGCGCGCCAGTTGTCGATGGACTTCGCCATGGTGCCGCCCGTGTGGGCAGCGGCGAACGACGCAATCGGGGCGGCCAATGCGGCTGATGCGAAAAGCACTGCCACCTTATTCAATTTCTTCATGATTCTCCTCTCGAGGAAAGCCGCAGACAAGCCTGCGAAACGTCCAAAACGACCAACGGGATACAAGCGAAAGAAAAGCAGGAAATTCGTCGAATCTCAAGGGTAAATCCCTGCAGCCGCAGGCACTTACCACCGACAACGGATTGTGCCATAGGGCGTCCGATGCGCTGCATTTTGAGCCTTGGGCAAGGGCTGACCCTCTGCGTTGTTGCGCATCCGCGACAGCCCGGCCCCCCGTAGAATCGCGCCCGATTCGCCGCTGTTCACCTCTCCATGCGGCCCTCTTCTACTAGTCCACCGCATGAGCTCCTTCGCCAAGGAAACACTACCCACCAGTCTTGAAGAGGAAATGCGCCGGTCTTACCTCGACTACGCCATGAGCGTGATCGTGGGGCGTGCGTTGCCCGATGCACGTGACGGCCTGAAGCCAGTGCACCGGCGCGTGCTGTTTGCCATGCACGAGCTGTCGAACCACTGGAACCGGCCCTACAAGAAGAGCGCGCGCATCGTCGGTGACGTGATCGGCAAGTACCACCCGCACGGTGACACGGCTGTGTACGACACCATCGTTCGCATGGCGCAGGACTTCAGCCTGCGCCACATGCTGGTGGACGGCCAGGGCAACTTCGGCAGCGTCGACGGCGACAACGCCGCCGCCATGCGTTACACCGAAATCCGGCTGTCGAAGATCGCGCACGAGATGCTTGAGGACATCGACAAGGACACCGTCGATTTCGCGCCCAACTACGACGGCTCTGAACGCGAACCCACGGTGCTGCCGACGCGTCTGCCCAACCTGCTGATCAACGGATCCACCGGCATTGCCGTGGGCATGGCCACCAACATCCCGCCGCACAATTTGAATGAAGTGGTGGACGCGTGTTTGCACATGCTGAAGAACCCGCAGGCCACCATTGACGAACTGATGGAGATCATCCCGGCGCCGGACTTCCCCACCGCCGGCATCATTTACGGCCTGAACGGCGTGCGCGAGGGTTACCGCACCGGCCGCGGCAAAGTGGTGATGCGCGCCAAGTGCCACTTCGAGGACATCGACAAGGGCGCCCGTCAGTCGATCATCGTTGACGAGATCCCGTACCAGGTCAACAAGAAGACGCTGCTCGAACGCATGGCCGAGCTGGTGCACGAGAAGAAGCTCGAAGGCATCAGCCACATCCAGGACGAGAGCGACAAGGACGGCATGCGCGTCGTCATAGAACTCAAGCGCGGTGAAGTGCCTGAGGTCGTGCTCAACAACCTGTACAAGCAGACGCAGCTGCAGGACAGCTTCGGCATGAACATGGTGGCGCTGATCGACGGCCAGCCCAAGCTGTGCAACTTGAAGATGCTGATCGACATCTTCCTGGAGCACCGGCGCGAAGTCGTCACCCGGCGCACGGTGTTCGAATTGCGCAAGGCGCGCGAACGTGGCCATGTGCTGGAAGGCCTGGCGGTGGCGCTGGCCAACATCGACGAATTCATCGAGACCATCAAGACCAGCCCCACGCCACCGGTGGCCAAGGCCGCGTTGATGGCCAAGAGCTGGGACTCATCGATGGTGCGCGAGATGCTTGCGCGCGCCGAAGAAAGCACCTCCGGCGGCCGCGCCGCCTACCGCCCCGAAGGCCTGCCGGCCAGCTACGGCCTGCAGGCCGACGGGCTGTACCGGCTGAGCGACGACCAAGCGCAGGAAATTCTGCAGA
>JAYSYB010000186.1:0-18842 GCA_043716775.1 Rubrivivax sp. | reverse complement strand
GCGCCGCAGCCACCAGCGCGCGGGCATGGCTGACAAGTTCAGTGGCACGGTCGATGGCCGGGCAGCGTGCGCCATTGAAGGCGCCGAGCTGGATGTCGATGACGAGCACGGCGGTGTGGCTCATGGTCGCGGACCCTTTCAAGGGTGCTTTGCTACAGCGGCGTTTCCAGCCGAATGCCGCGCCAGCGCAAGACCACGGCCTTGGGCAGGATGCGCTCTACCACCAGGCCGGGCGCTACGCTGTCGCCTTCGTGCACGACCTGGCCGTCCAAGATGACGAAGCGGCTGCCCGGGTTGTCGGACCAGACCGAACCACCCACGGCCAGCGGCGGCAATTCGCGGCGCAGCTCAGCGGCCAGTTGCTGCAGCAGCACGGCCTTGGGCGCCGCCGCAGAGGCTTGAACAGCGGCCGGCAAGGCAGTGGGCGATGCAGCTGGCGCCGACACTGAAGTTGGCACTGGCGTTTGCAAAACCGGCGCTGCCGACACGACCATGGGCAGCGGCTGCGGTGCCGGCGCAATAACCGGGGCAGTGGCTGTGGATGCGGCTGTGGTTGCGGCTGTGGTTGCGGCTGTGGTCGGGCCGGGTGCAGCGGCCGGCGCGGCCGCCACCGCCACCACCACCGGCGCCGGCTGCGCCCACCACCAGGCCAGCACGCCAACCTGGCCCAGCAGCAGCAGTGCTGCACCGCCCCACAGCAGCCACGATTTGGGGGCGGTCGGCGCGGCGGGCTGGGGGCTGGCGGGGGTGTGCAGGCCGGGCACGCCGCCTTGCTGCCTGTCGGCATCGGCACGGCGCAGGGCGTCAAGGATGTAGGACATGGGAGGGTCTGCGCTTCAGTGGCGGGTCAACGTCCGGCCGAGGCGGCCAAGCGCGGCTCGTCAACGCCAGCCGTGCGGTTGATGTGCATCAGCGTCAGCGGCCCGGCAAGCCCGTCGGGCGGCAGGCCCTGCAGAAGCTGGTAAGCCAGGACGCGGTCGCGCCAGGGCCGTGGCGCGGCGCCCGACGGCGCCGGCCCCAGCTGCTGTTCGACCCAGGCGCGCGTCTCGGCGGGCAAGTCGCCATCACGCCCCGTGCGCCAGCCCGGCGGTGTGCGCCAGAAGGTCGCGATCTCGCCGCGCCAGGCTCCTGCCAGGGCCTGCGGCGTGAGATCAAAACGCTGGCGGCCCACCTGCAGCGTGGCGCGGCTGTCGTTCAGCGCCACCAGCAGCGCATGCACCCTCTGGCCACCGTTGCCGCGCAGCAGCAGCAGTGCTGGCCGCCCCAGTTGGCGCGCCAGCTGGAAGCCGCCGCTGGCGCTGCGGAAGCAGGCCAGTTGCGCCTGCGCGGCCACCACGCAAGGGTCGCCTTCACCGATGGCGATGTTCCAGCGCAGTGCCAGTTCGCGCCAGGCCTTGGCTTCGTCTGCGGTGGCGGATGCCAGCAGCGCGGCGGGGGAATCGCTGGGCGGCGCCAAAGCCAGATCGGCGGCGGGCGTGGGTGGCGCCAGCACAGCGACAACACTTGATGAAGATGACGATGAAGACGCCGCTGCCGCCACCGCAGCAGGTGCCGAGCCCGAGGCCTTCAGCGCTGCCGCAGCCCGGCCCCATGGCCATGTCCAGAGCGTCAGCGCGACGCCCGCCAGCATCACCCCGCCCAGCGCCACCAGCAGGGCCGTGCGCTGCCAGCCGGAAGCGGCGGGTCGGTCGAAGACTTCTGCCGCGGCCTTGTCCACCATGCGCGCGTCCACATGCCGTTGGCGCCGGCTGTAGGCGCCCAGCAAGGCGCGGTCGGCCAGCAGGTTGATGCGCCGCGGCACACCGCCGGTCAAGCTGTGCAGGCGCGCCAAAGCGCGGTTGTCAAAAGGCACTGCCACATTCGGCCCCGCCACACCCAGGCGGTGCAGCACGTACTGCCGCGTCTCGGCCGCGGTCAGGCTCTTCAGGTGGTAGCGCGCAATGACCCGCTGCGCCAGTTGTTCCAGCCCCGGCTGGGCCAGCATGGTGCGCAGTTCGGGCTGGCCGATGAGCACGATCTGCAGCAGCTTGCGTTCGGCGGTTTCCAGGTTGGTCAGCAGGCGCAGCTGCTCCAGCACGGCGGCGTCCAGCGCCTGCGCTTCGTCGATCACCAGCAGCGCGTGGCGACCCTGCGCATGGGCGTTGAGCAAGAAGGTGTTGAGCACGTCCACATGCGCCTTCACGGTGGCGCCAAGTGGCCGGTCGGGCAGGTCGGGCAGGCCGAATTCGCTGCACACCGTCTGCAGCAGCTCCATCACGCTCAGGCACGGGTTGAAGATGTAGGCCACCAGGCAGTGCGGGGGCAGCTGTTCCAAAAAACAGCGGGCGACGGTGGTCTTGCCGGCACCGATCTCACCCGTCAGCAATACGAAGCCGCCGCCACCACCCACGCCATACAGCAGGTGCGCCAGGGCTTCGCGGTGGCGCTCACTGAGGTACAGAAAACGGGGGTCGGGCGCGAGCGAGAATGGCTCGAGGCTCAAGCCGAAGTGCGGCGCATACATGTTTGCGAGGATAGCGGCCCGCACAGGCTTGACTGTCTTGCGCCAGCCGTGTCTTCAAAAGCTGCTGACGAAACAGAGTGTTCGCTGCGAAATGCGAACGCAGTCGGCGCGCACGCACACGGGCGTGTGGCTCGATGACTTTGCTCATCCCCGTTGGGGGCGGCGGCAAAGCCACCTGGGGTCGCTCTCACGTTTTTCGGAGTTGAACTGGGCCTGCACACCGCCCTGCGCCTGGCCCTGCTGTACGCCCACCTGCTGGCGTGCGTGCTGGCGTTGCACACCGTGCTCGGCACCGACTGGCGTCTGCTGAATTCGCGCACCGGCGCGTGGTGTGGGTGCTGTGCGCGCTGTGGCTGAGCGGCGGCGCCAGCGTGGCTCTGGACGGGCTGACGCAACTCCAGAACAGCCCGAAGCGGATCGCCAAGATCGCGTGCGTCAGCCTGCTTACGCTCAACGGTGTGGTGCTGCGCAACTGGTGCCTGCCGCACCTGGTGAGTGAGCGGCCCTTGGCTCGCGCAGAGGCCTGCGTGCTGATGGCTTGTGGCGGCGATCAGCACCACCTGCGGGTTGATGGCGGGCTTCAGGTGCGCCAGATTCGCGGCGGCTCGGCCGGCAGAGCCCACGCCGCCTGGCGCCAGGCTGCACGCACCCGCGCCAGCAGCGCCATCACCGGCTCCACGCTGTGGGCCAGCACGCGCAGCACCACCACCGTTGCTTGCGGCGAGGTGACCCCTGCGGTAGGGGCCAGGCTGTGCGACTGGACCGCGTCGCGCCCAGCGTCCAGCAGCAGGTCACGCCGTGCAGACGGCAAGCCCTGGCCTGCCGCAAACCACGCCGTGCCCAGCACGCTGTGGCCACAGAAGCCGGCGGTTGATTGCAGCAGCAGGCTGTCCGCTGCCGCCACGCGGCCGCGTTCCAGCCAGCAGCCGGGCAGCCCCAGGTGCTGGCTGAAACTGCCGGCCACAAAAGGCTGCCGGGCCGACGGCAAGCCCAGCGCCAACACGTCCCAGCCGATCATCTCGGCGCCGGGCGCCAGCGCCATGTGGACTTGGCTCAGCGCGATGCAACCGCTGTAGGCCAGCGCTTCCATCGGCAGCCATTCCAGGCGTGCGCCGGCCGCCAAATCGAGCCTGACGCTTTGCAGCGCTGCGGCACCGTCACTGCGGTAGAAGCGCGTCGCACCGGGCGTGGTGATGAGCGCGTGGCTGCCTTCGGTCAGCGTGGCGTGCAGGTGCAACTCATCACCGCCCACCACACCGCCTGGCGGGTGCAGCACCACGTGGTGGCAAATAGCCGGGCCTTCGGGGTACAGACGCTGCAACACACGCAGAGGGCCTTCGTGGCGGTCATGCGCCACCGTGCGCTCGCCTTCGCGGCGGTAGTTCAGCGTGAGCTGCGCTTTCCAGCTCACGCGCACGGCCTCATCGATTCCTCATCGCTTGGCCCAGAACGCACGGTGCACGGCGGCAATCTCTTCTTCCAAGGCGGGCACGGGGCCCGTCACCGCGATTGCTTTCTGACCGCGCGCAAAGACTTCGCGGCAGGGCAGGTCCAGGGTCGGGTTTTCTGCGTGGTTGCCGGTCAGCTGCAGCAGTTGCGCTTCGCCCATGCCGTAGACCAGCCGGCCGATGTGCGCCCAGTACTGCGTGGCCGCGCACATGGCGCAAGGCTCCACCGTGGTGACCAGCGTGCACTGCCACAGCAGCGCGGCGTCGAAGCGGTGGGCCGCCACGCGCGCCAGCACGGCCTCGGCATGGTTGACGGTGTCGACGTTGCCATGCTCCAGCAGCACGGTCTCAAAGTCGGGCGCCACCAGCACCGCGCCAAAAGGGTGGCGGCCTTTGGTGGTGGCGTCCTGCGCCACCGCGTTGGCGCGGCGCAGGTGGCGGTGCATCTGTTGGTCGGTCATTTGCGCATTGTCACCAAGGCACTGTCAGTCAGGCAGCGTCACCCCGACTTCACTCGCCCTGCAAACCCCGATGCGCCCAGCCCGTGGTGCGTTTTTCCACCCAGCTGAAAAGTTCGTACATCGCCATCGCCATCGCGCCGATGGTGACCAGGCCGGCGAATGCCAAAGGCATGCGCTGCTGGCTGCCGGCGCTTTGCATCAGATAGCCGATGCCCGAATCGCCCGCAGTCATTTCGGCCAGCACGGTGCCAACAAAGGCCAGCGTGATGGCGATCTTCAGGCTGCCGTAAAAGTACGGCATCGACCGCGGCAGACCCACCTTCACCAGGACGTCCCAGCGCTTGGCGCCCAGCACGCGCAGCACGTCTTCCAGTTCGGGCTCCAGCGTCGCCAGGCCGGTGGCGATGTTGACGGTGATGGGGAAGAAGCTGATGAGGAAGGCGGTCAGGATGCCCGGCCCCAAACCGATGCCGAACCACACCACCAGGATCGGCACCACCGCCGCTTTGGGCACCGCGTTGAAGGCCACCATCAGCGGGTAGATGGCAGTGTACGCAAGCCGGCTGCTGCCAATCAGGAACCCGAGCATCACCCCCACCACGATGGCGATGGCAAAGCCCAGCATCGTGACCCAGAAGGTCTTCCAGGCCGCTTCCAGCAGCGGGCCGCCGAATTCAAGGAACTGGCTGGCGATCTGCGTCGGGCTGGGGAAGATGAAGTCGGGAATGTGGAACAGCATCACGATTGCTTGCCACAGGATCAACACCGTCAGCAGCAGCACAAAAGGCGACCAGCGCTCCATGTTCCTGGTGACTTTCATGGCGGCACCGCCACGCCGGTCTTGGCGCTGTTCTGGCCGCTGTTCTGACCGCTGTTCTGACGGGCGGCGCCGATGTGCCCGCGCAGCTCATGCACGATGTCCGTAAACGCTGGCGTGTAGGTCACTTCCAGGTCGCGCGGGCGCGGCAGTTCGATGTGGCGCTTGACGACAAAACGCCCGGGGCTCTTGCTCATGACGTACACCGTGTCGGCCAGGAACACGCTTTCACGCAGGTCGTGTGTGACAAGAATGACGTTGAATTTTTTCGCCGCGTGCAGGTCACGCAGCGCGCACCACAATTCTTCGCGCGTGAAGGCGTCCAGCGCGCCGAAGGGCTCGTCCAGCAGCAGCATCTTGGGTTCGTGCACCAGCGCGCGGCAGATGCTGGCGCGCTGCTGCATGCCGCCTGACAGCTGCCAGGGGAACTTGTCTTCATAGCCACCCAGGCCCACGCTCTGGAGCAGCTCACGAGCCTTGGCTTCGTACTCTTTGCGCTTGGACCGGAAGTGGGTGCGAAAGGGCTCGACAATTTCCAGCGGCAGCAGCACGTTGTCCACCGTCGTGCGCCACGGCAAGAGGCTGGGCGCCTGGAACGACATGCCGCTGATCTTGAGCGGCCCCGTGACCGGCTGGCCGTCGATATGGATCGTGCCCTTGCTGGGCATCTTCAGACCCGTGGTGAGCTTCATGAAGGTGCTTTTGCCGCACCCACTTGGCCCCACGATGGCGATGAATTCGCCCTGGTTCACCTGCAGCGAGATGTCTTCCACGGCGTAGTGGCCCTTGGCTTGCAGCTCTTCGTTGTAGGCGAGCCAGACGTTCTTGAAATCCACGAAGGGGGTCATGGTGGTGGGCATGGCGAGCTTGGTGCGGAGTTACTGCGAATGGGCGCGGCTGGGTGTGGCGGGCTTCGACTTTGTGGCGTGCAGAAGCTGTGCCAGCGCCTCTTGGTAGACGGCAGGCGCGTCGCTGTGCAGCCGGCTGTGGCTGCCGCCGGGAATCTCGATCCAGCGCACACCGGCAGGCGCGGCGTCGCGCAAGCGCCGGCCCAGTTCCACCGGCACGGTGCGGTCGGCGGTGCCGTGCAGCATCAGCAGCGGCGCGTCGATGCGGCCGATGCGAGAGAGCGAATCGAATTCGAGCGTCGAGGCCGCTGCCGCGATGCGGCCCCAGAAGCCGGCCGCAGCGGCCACGTCGGGCAGCTTGGTGAACGTGCTTTCCAGGACCAGCGCGGCGTAGTCGGCGCTGCTGCCAGCCCGCGCGGCGTGGTCGGTGCCGCCGGCATGCACGGCTTGCACGGCTTGCACGGCGTGCAAGGTGCTGGCCAGCCGCACCGCGACGGCACCGCCGAGCGAATGGCCAAAGATGACGCGCCGCGCAGGGTCGGGCTGCAAGCGCTGCATTTCAGCCCAGGCCACGCGCGCGTCGGCGGTGATGGTTTCTTCGTTCGGCACGACCACCGTGCTGTCGCCCCAACCGCGGTAGTCCACGGCGACGACCGAATAGCCTGCGTCGCGCAGCGCGTCGATCTTCGACAGGTTCAGATACAGATTACGGAAGGTGCCGTGCAGGTACAGCAGGGTGGGGGCATCGGGGTTGGCATGCGGCAACCACCACAGCGCAAGTTGGTCGGGCTGGGCCCGCCGCGCCGGGCTGGCCGAGGCCGCCTGTTGCACGGGCGGCACCGCAACCCGCCAGCGCACATCGCCAGGCCGGAACAGCAAGCTGTCGTCAGTCAGCCCCGCAGGCCGGCCGGGTGTGGGGCGCAGCGCAAGCTGGCTCTGCTTGGCACTCAACCAGGCGCAGCCGCTCAGCAGGGGGCCCAGAGACAGGCACAGCGCGAACAACAGCACGCTGCGGCCCGTGCGCACGGCGGCCGCGCAGCGTGCCCGCGCAGAACCCGCATCCGCTGCTGCGACAATCGCCACCATGAAGCGCCCTTTCACCAGCCCCGCCGGGGCCCTTTTTTTGTCTGCCTGCTGCAGCCTGACCTCTGCAGCAGAACCCGCCAGCGCCAGCCCCGCAGGAACCGGTCTCATCGCCCGGTCGTGGGCGAGTGTGACCGATGCCGATGCCTGGCAAGGCGACGGCCACTGGCGCGTTGCACTGGCGCCTTATGCCCACCATTTCCGCTACAGCGACGAGCATCGCTACGTCTGGGCCCTGGGCGTCGAACGCCAACGTCCCGACAACTGGCTGGCCGGCTTTTCGTACTTCCGCAATTCCTTCGGCCAGCCCAGCGCCTACGCCTACATCGGCCACCGCAGCACCGAGCTCTTCGGCATCGAGCCGCTGTACTTTCAGTGGTCGGCTGGCGTGCTGTACGGCTACCGCGGCAAATTCAAGAGCAAGGTGGCGCTCAACATCAACGGCTTTGCGCCCGGCGCACTGGTCGGACTGGGCTGGCAGTTCAACAAGCAGTCGGCCGTCACCCTGCACATGCTGGGTGACGCAGCGCTGATGTTTCAGCTGTCGCACGACTTCCGCTAGGCGACAGGGCACGCGCAAACAAGCAAGCTCGGCGGCCTACTTCTTCAGCGGCGGCAGGATGTTCAGCTCGGCCTTGGCCGGCAGCATCGCGTCAGTCCACACCGCATTCGGATCGACGCGCGTCTTGGTGCCGAAGGCGTCAGACACCTGCGACGCCATCAGCGCCAGGCGCCCGGGCACCACGACACCGAAGCCTTCGGCGCGCGCGTCAGGACTGGCGACGACAGCATCAATCGCCATCCGCAGGCGGCGCTTTTCCAGGTCGACGTTGATGATGCCGTCACGCGCCTTGACGTAGTCGATGGCCGGGTCGGGGTTGGCCATCACTTCCTTGGCACCCTTCAGGAAGGCGCTGAGGAACGCCTTCACCGCAGCCGGGTTTTCTTTCAGCATCCTGGGTGTGGTGATGATGACGTTGCCGTAGAGCTTGACGCCATGGGCCGGGAACGGCAGCACAACGACGTCTTCGGTCTTCACGCCGCGCGCTTCCAGGTTCAACAGTGACGTGAAGCTGAAGCCCGTGATGGCGTCGATGTCGCCACGCACCAGCATCGTTTCGCGCAGCGGCGGGTCCATGCTGGTCCAGGTGTAGCCGCTCAGGTTGTTGGCCTTGGCGAATATCGGGAAGGCCTTGCGGCCGGCGTCAAAGCCGGGGGCGCCGATCTTCTTGCCGTTCAGGTCCGACGGCTTCGCGATGCCGCTCTTCTTGAGAGCCAGCACTGCGGCGGGCGTGTTGTTGTAGACCATCATCACCGCGACCGGCTTGTTGGGCGCGTCGGGGTTGTTGGCGTGGAATTCCATCAGCGCGGCCAGGTCTGCAAAGCCCATGTCGTAGCTGCCGCTGGCCACTCGCGTGACGGTGCCGCCACTGCCGTTGCCGGCGTCGATGGTCACGTCCAGGCCGGCCGCCTTGTAGTAGCCCTTGGCGGTGGAGGCCAGGAACAATGCGGCCGGGCCTTCAAAGCGCCAGTCGAGCTGAAACTTGATGGGCGTGGGGGCCTGGGCCTGGGCCAGCGCTGGCAGGGCCAACAGTGCCATAAGACCGGCGGCGGCCAGCACGGTGCGGCGCTTGAAGGAGTGGAAGAGCGTGGTCATCAAAGGCTCCAGGGTGGGTCGGGTGGGGTCAGGCGGGATGAAACAAATTCTGCAAGTTTCGTGCTCGGATCCTGCTCGGTGCTTGCACCAACGCGCACCAACGCGCAGCACCGCGCCCCAGCGCAGGGCATCAACGTTGCAGCAGGTCAAACAAGGTGCGCGCGATGACTTTGGTGGCGCCGCGCAGGTCGGTGAGCAGCACGTGCTCGTCAGCGCGTTTGGCGTTGCTTTCCAGCACGGTGCGCGGCCCTGCGCCATAGATAACCGCCGGTACGCCGTGGGCGGCGTACAGCCGAACGTCGGTGTACAGCGGTGTGCCCGAAGTGGGGATGGGCTCGCCAAACACTGCCAGCCCATGCTTCTGAATAGCGGCCACCAGCGGCGCGTTGCCGGCCAGCGGGCTCAAAGGCCCGGCCATCAAGAGGCGCTTGATCTCGACGCGCACACCAGGGCTTAGTGCCACCGTGCTGTCGATGAGCTTGCGCACTTCGGCTTCGACTTCGGCGCCGTCTTCTTCGGGGATCATGCGGCGGTCGACCTTGAGCACCACCTTGCCCGGCACCACGTTCGTGTTGCTGCCGCCTTCGATGCGGCCGACATTCAGGTAAGGGTGCGTGATGCCATTCACTTTGGACGTTCGCTTGCGCAGCACGCCGTTGTAGGCATACAGCGCCGTCAGCAGCTGATTGGCAGCCTGCAGCGCGTCGATGCCGGTCTGCGGATAAGCCGCGTGCGACGCCAGGCCGTGCAGCGTGACTTCCATCTGCAGGCAGCCGTTGTGCGCCGTCACCACCTGGTAGCTGAAGCCGGCTGCAATCAGCAGGTCGGGCTTGGTCAAGTGGTGGTCCAGCAGCCAGCCGGGGCCGAGTTCGCCACCGAATTCTTCGTCGTAGGTGAAGTGCAATTCGACGCTGCCTTGCAGGGCAGCGCCAAGCGCTTCAACAGCGCGCAGCGCAAAAGTAAAGCTGGCGAAGTCGCTCTTGCTGACGGCCGATGCGCGGCCATACAACTTGCCGTCCACCACAGCGCCGGAATACGGCCCGTGCGTCCAGCCTTCACCCGGTGGCACGACGTCGCCGTGCGCGTTGAGCGCGATGGTCTTGCCACCTTCGCTGAAGCGGCGGCGCACGATCAGGTTGGTGATGGACTGCAGGCCGTGCGCATGGACATCGGCTTCGGGTACCGCGTATTTTTCGGCCTGCAAGCCCATGGCGGCCAGCAGTTCTGCCGTCCGTTCTGCATGCGGCGCGTTGTTGCCAGGCGGGGTGTCGGTGGGCACCCGCACCAGGGCCTGCAGGAAGCGCACTTCGTCGTCGAAGTGCTGGTCGATCCAGGCGTCGAGCTTTTCGTGGTCGTTCATGGATTCTTCATTCCAGCGCCAGGCCTTCCAGCAGATTCGTGAACGCCGCAACGCACAGTTCCGCGTCGTCAGCCGTGATGGTCTCGAGCGGGTTGTGGCTGATGCCCGAATTGCCGCCACGCAGGAACAGCATCGCCTGCGGCATCACCTCGTGCAGCTTCATCGCGTCGTGGCCGGCTCCGCTGGGCATGCAGAACACCGGCACGCCCAGTGCATTTACGGCATGTTCCCAGCGCCGCTGCCAGGCCGGCGCGCTGGGCGCGGCGCTGGCGGCCAGGGTCTGTTCCAGCGTAAAGCTGACACCGCGTTCATCGGCAATGCGCTGCAGCGCAGCGCGCACGTCGGTGCCCAGCGCGTCGCGCGCTTCGTTGGTGGTGGCGCGCAGGTCCAGGCTGAACTGGCAGCGGCCGGGCACGACGTTGATGGACCCGGCCGGCACCTGCAGCATGCCCACCGTGCCCACCACGTCGGGCACGGCAGCAGCGCGCTTTTCAACATACAGCGCCAGCTCGGCCACCGCACACGCAGCGTCGCGGCGGCGGTCCATTGGCGTGGTGCCTGCGTGGCACGAAACGCCCTGCACTTCACCGACGTAGCGCAGGCTGCCATTGATGGAGGTGACCACGCCCAGCGGCAGGTCCCGTTCGTTCAGCACCGGGCCCTGCTCGATGTGAACCTCGACAAAACCAAGGTAGCGCTTGGGGTCGCGCTTCTCGGCAGCGATGGCCTCCAGCATGCCCGGCAGGCCCGCGCTGCGCATGGCGTCCCGCATGCGGATGCAGTCCACGTCCTGCTGGTCCAGCCAAGCCGGGTTGAAGTCGCCCGTCAATGCGCCCGAGCCCAGAAAGGTGGCCTTGTAGCGCTGCCCTTCTTCTTCGGCAAAGGCCACCACCTCGATGTCGAAAGGCAGGCGCAGGCCCTGGCGGGACAACTCGGCCACCACCGCCATCGGCACCAGGATGCCCAGGCGGCCGTCGTACTTGCCGCCGTTGCGCACGGTGTCGTAGTAGCTGCCGGTGAGCAGGCGTTTGGCGGTTTGATTTGCGCCGTGACGGATGCCGTGAAAGACGCCGACCACATTGCCGACAGCGTCAAGGCGCACTTCGTCAAAACCCACGTCCTGCATCCACGTGCGCAGCTTTTCCGCCACAGCCTGGTGCGCGTCGGTAAGGTAAGTCACCGTCAACTGGCCAATTTCCTTGAAGCCAGCGTCGCTGTGCACCGCAAGCAGCTCGGCCCAGTCCAACACCCGCTGGCCGTGTGTGGGCGTGGCGCCGAACTTGTCGTTGAGCCGAATCTCTGCAATGCGGTGGATGTTGCGCAGGCTCTCGGCAAATTCAAAGTCGGCGTGGCCGGCCAAGCGGCGCTTGAAGGTGGCGATGATTTCCGCGCGCGTCAGCCCCAAGCCGCGCGGCCCGCGCACGGCCAGGATGAAGGGCCAGCCGAACTTGGCGTTGTAGTCGGCGTTGAGCTTCTGGATGTGGGCAAACTCTGCCGGCGTGCAGTCGGTCAGACCCGCCTTGCCTTGTTCATTCGTGCTTTCCGCAGTGAGGCTCTGGCTGACCATCGCCTTCCCGGCCAGTTCGGGGTGGGCGCGGATCAGCTTGAGTTGCTGTTCACGCCCGATGACGCGCACGCTGGCCACCAGCGCCGCTTTCAGCGCCGCCAGGCTCGTGAAGGGGCGCTGCTGAACGGCGCCTTCCGCGACCCATGGCGAATGTTCGTACGTGCCGTCCAGCAGCACCACGAATTCCTTGGCGCTGGCGGCATTGAGTTGTTCAAGCGTGAGCATGGCTGTGTTCCTTCAACGCCAGATGAAAGCCGTGGCCGGATCAAAAGGATGCACCGCTTTCCAGTGCCGCGCGATGTCGATGCGCCTGCAGACCCATACCTTGTCGTGCCGGGCGACATGGTCCAGAAAACGTTGCAACGATCCGATGCGCCCCGGCTTGCCCAGCAGCCTGCAGTGCATGCCAACGCTCATCATCTTGGGCGCGTCTTGCCCGTCCGGGTCGCCTTCTGCATACAGCGCATCAAAGCTGTCGCGCAGGTAGGTGAAGAAGTGGTCGCCGGTGTTGAAACCCTGTGCCTGCACGAAGCGCATATCGTTGGTGTCTAGCGAATACGGCACCACCAGATGCGGTGCCAGCGTGCCGTCGGTCTTGTGCACCTGCAGCCAGAAAGGCAGGTCGTCGCCGTAGTAGTCACTGTCGTATTCGTAGCCGCCCTGGTCGGCCACCAGGCGGCGTGTGTTGGGGCTGTCGCGGCCGGTGTACCAGCCGGTGGCAGCAGCGCCGCCAGTCAGTTCATGCAGCAGGTGGGTGGCGACGCCGATGTGCTCGCGTTCGGTGGCTTCAGGCATGTGCTGGTGGTGCGTCCAGCGCAGGCCGTGGTTGGCAATTTCGTCGCCGCGCGCCAGGAAGGTGGCCACCAATTCGGGGTAGCGTTGCAGCGCTGTCACCACGCCAAACACGGTCAGCGGCAGCTGGCGTTGGTCGAATTCGCGCAGGATGCGCCATACACCGGCGCGCGAGCCGTATTCGTACATCGACTCCATCGTCATGTGGCGGTTTTCATAGGCCTGCGCGGTGACGAGTTCGCTCAGAAACGTCTCGCTGGTAGCGTCGCCATGCAGCGGGTTGTTCTCGCCGCCTTCTTCGTAGTTCAGCACAAACTGCACGGCGATGCGGGCGTTGCCGGGCCACTGTGCGTGCGGCGGGTTGCGGCCATGGCCGCGCAAATCTCGGGGGTAGGGCAATGCAGTCATGGTTGCAGCAGGCCGGCCATGTCGCCCACCTGCGGGTGAAGTTGAAGGTTGCGCTCGACGTTGCCCAAGTGGCTTGCCATCAGCCGCGCGGCGGCGCGTGCGTCGCGCCTTTCGATGGCATCGACGATGGCGACGTGTTCGTCAGCGGAATGTTCGGCCGAGTGCGCCGACTGGTACATCAAGGCGATGAGTGAACAGCGCGCCAGCAAATCGGCCAGCAACTGCGCCAGCACCTCGTTGCCCAAGAGGCGCGCCAGCAAGACGTGAAAGTCGGCCAGCAGTCGCGTGCGGCCGGCCACGTCCACGCGGGCCAGGGCGTTGGCTTCCTGGGCCAGGTGCGTGCGCAGCTGCGCCACCTGCGCGTCAGTGACGCTGGCGCAGATCTCGCGCGCCATCTGCGCTTCAATCATGCGGCGCACGGCAAAGACCTGGCGCGCTTCTTCCACGCTGGGCTGCGACACGAAGGCGCCGCGCGCGGGTTCCAGCGTGATCAGGCGGTCACGGCTCAACTGGTTGAGTGCCTGCCGCACCAGCGTGCGCGAAACCTTGAAGAGGTCGGCAATCTGCTGCTCGGCCAGCTTGGTGCCGGGCATCAGGCGGCGTTCGACGATCGCGGTGGTGATGGCGTCGGCGATGCGCTGCGTGTGGCCGGTGGGCGCGGCCAGGGTCAACACCGGGCCCACGCGCGAAGAGTTGGGCAAAACCTTGCGGCCCACCTTGCGCCCCACCCTGCGCGAGACAGGCGCTGGCACGATGACCTTCAAGTTGGCGCGGCTGCGGGCCATGGCGGAATCGTTGACGTGGAGCTTCAAGTGTATACACTTTGTGTTCTCTCACCTTGCTCGCCCTGACCGGCCCCGACCCGCCATGGGACACCTCAGCACTCACGTGCTTGATACCGCCAACGGCTGCCCTGCCGCCGGCATGCACATCACGCTGCAGCGCCTGGACGCCAGCGGGCCCGTGACTCTCCAGCAGCTTGCACTCAACGCAGACGGCCGCGCCGAAGGCCCGCTTTTGGACAGTGGCTCGATGGCCGTGGGCCGCTACCGGCTGCTCTTTGCGGTGGCACCCTACTTCAGGGCGCGCGGCGTGCAACTGCCCGAGCCCGCCTTCATCGACACCGTGCAGCTTGACTTTGGCATTGCCGATGCGGCCGGCCATTACCACGTGCCACTGCTTGTCAGCCCCTGGGCGTACACCACCTACCGCGGCTCCTGAAGACTGCGGCACAAGGCTTGCGACAGCAGGCCCCATCACTCCTGAGGATTCGACATGACACGATTGCTCCTGATCCCATTGCTGCTGGCCGCGGCCACGGGGCCACTGACCGCCCACGCGGCCTACCCCGACAAGCCGGTGCGCCTGATCGTCACCTTTGCCGCCGGTGGCGCCAGCGACATCGTCGCCCGCACCATTTCCGAGCCGCTGGCCAAGGCCCTGGGACAACCGGTGGTCGTGGACAACAAACCCGGCGCTGGCGGCACCATCGGCGGGCTCGAAGTGGTGCGCTCTGCGCCCGACGGCTACACGCTGATGCTGAGCAACAGCACGCCGCTGTCGATTGGCCCCTTCACGGTGCCCAAGCAGCCCTACGACCCGGCCAAGCAGTTCACGCACGTTGCCATGCTGGGCATTGCGCCGGTGTTGATCATGGCCAATCCGAAGAGCGGCCCGGCGACGTTGAAGGACCTGGGCAAGTCCACCAACGCTGCGAACTCTGCGAATTTCGCGAATTTCGGCAGTGGCGGCCCCGGCTCCATCGGCCACATCGTGGGCGAGATGGCCAAGGACGCGATGAAGATCAACATGACGCACGTGCCCTACCGCGGCGGCGCGCCGATGACCACGGATTTGATCGCTGGCACCATCCCCATCGGCATCGACGTCATCACCGCCTATGTGCCCATGATGAAAAGCGGCCAGATCAAGGGCCTGGCCGTCACGTCGCGCACGCGTTCACCGCTGGCGCCTGACGTGCCGACCGTCGTGGAGCTTGGCCTGCCACAACTGCTGGCCGAAAACTACTTCGGCGTCAGCGGTCCGGCGGGTCTGCCCAAGGAAGTGAGCGACAAGCTGACCCGGGCGCTGGCCGACATCGTTGCCGACCCGGCCATCATCAAGCGCTTTGAAGAGTTGGGCATCACCAGCGTGAAGATGAGCAGCGCCGAGTTCGCCGCATTTGTCGTCAAGCAGGTGGGCGACTGGGCGGGCGCGATCAAGGCGGCGGATATCAAGAACTGAAGTCAAGAACTGATCGACGCAGCCACCACTTCCGGATGGAAAACTACCTGCTCGACTGGGCCAGCCTGCTGCTGCGCTGGGCCCACGTTGTTGTGGCCATCGCCTGGATCGGCTCGTCGTTCTACTTCGTCTTTCTCGACAACAGCCTGCTGACGCCGCAAGACCCGGCGCTCAGGGCCAAGGGCGTCGACGGTGAACTGTGGGCCGTGCACGGTGGCGGCTTCTACAACCCGCAGAAGTATCTTGTCGCGCCGAAGACGTTGCCTGACCACCTGCACTGGTTCTTCTGGGAGAGTTATTCCACCTGGCTGACGGGCTTTGCGCTCTTCACGGTGGTGTACCTCTTCAACGCCAGCACCTACCTCATCGACAAGAACGTCTTCGACTGGTCGCCGATGGCCGCCGTGGCCGCGGCACTGGCCTTCCTGGCGGTGTTCTGGGTGGTGTACGACCTGATCTGCAGGTGGGTCGGCGAGACACGGACCAAGGAGCAGGGGGCGGTCGGTGGCGACGCCATCGTGGGCGGGCTGGTGCTGGTGACCATCGCGGCGGCGTCGTGGGCCGCCTGCCAGTTGTTTGCAGGCCGTGCGGCCTTCCTGATGGTGGGCGCGATGATCGCGACAGTGATGAGCGCCAACGTCTTCTTCTGGATCATTCCGGGCCAGCGCACGGTCATCGCGCAGATGAAAGCCGGGCAGCCGGTGCATGCCATTCACGGCCAACGCGCCAGGCAACGCAGTGTGCACAACACCTACTTCACGCTGCCGGTGTTGATTGCGATGCTGTCCAACCACTACGGCTGGCTCTACCAAGGCGCGCACAACTGGGCGGTGCTGGTGCTGCTGATGTTGGCCGGTGCACTCATCCGCCACAGTTTCGTGGTGCGCCACAAGGCGTTGGCCCAAGGCCAGCGTGTCGCCTGGGAATACGCGGGCGGCGGCGCGGCGCTGCTCATAGGGCTGGCCATCTGGCTGGCGCCGGCGCCGCAGCCGAAGGCCGCCGTGGCGCTGCCCGTGCCGCCACTGTCCGCCGTGCAAGCGGTGATCGAGCAACGCTGCGTGCTGTGCCATAACGCGCAAGTGCAGCAGAAGAACGTGGCGCTGCACACGCCTGAACTGATCCAGCAGCACGCCCAGGCCCTGTACCAGCAGGCGGTGGTGCTGAAGCTGATGCCGATGAACAATGCGACGCAGATCACCGACGCAGAACGCGCCACCATCCAGCGCTGGTTTGAGGGTGGCGCCAAGCGCTGATGAGCAGAAGGACAAAGAGAGGGTCAGCCGCATGCTGCATCACGTCGAGATCTACGTCAGCAACCTGGAGCGTTCGCTCCGCTTCTGGACGCCGTTTTTGCACAAGCTCGGGTATCACGAATCGCAACGCTGGTCCGAAGGCGTGAGCTACATGCACAGCAACACCTACCTGTGTTTTGTGCAGACCCCGGCAGACCACTTGGGCGCGGGCTACCACCGCCAGCGTGTAGGGCTGAACCACCTCGCCTTCCACGGCCAGTCTCGGGCGCAGGTGGACGAGATGGCGGCGTGGGTCAAGGCTTCGGGATTCACGACCCTGTACGAATCGAAGTACCCGTTCGCCAGCGGGCCCGGCTACTACGCGCTGTACTGCGAAGACCCGGACCGCATCAAGGTGGAAGTGGTCGCACCCCAAGAACCTTGAACGGCCGGCGCAGGCAGAAGTCCCTTCCAGAACCACGGCGCTCAACGCGCAGCTCGGCAACCCCGCACTCGCCAGGCCCGGCCGCCTGATTTGCAAGCGGCCACATGGGGTCTTTGCGGGCCGCTATGCTGTGCGCCTGTTGATATTTGCGGAGTTGCCATGACCCGTACCTTTCATGCCCGCGCTGTGCATGCAGCGCTGATGGCCCTGGGCTTGTGGGCCGCCACCGTGGCAGCCGCTGAGCCTGCTGCAACCGACCCGGCAGAACCGGCAGAACTGGCCACTGGCGTGGTCGCCAAGGTTGAGCGCGCCGTGGAACGCGGCGCCAAGGCGGCTGCGGGTGGCATCGAAAAAGGGGCCAAAGCCGCAGAACACGGTATCAAGGTGGGCGTGCACGCGGCAGCCAAGGGCATCGAGACCGGTGCCAATGCCGTCGCCAGAGTGGCCAGTTCGGTGGCCGAACGGCTGCAGTCGAAGTGACCGCTGACGACGAAGCCTTGCCATGGCCGTCGAACTGCCCAAGGAAGCCCGCGCCCAGGCCATCGCGTCCATCGAGCGGTGGTTCCAGACCGAACGTGATGAGCGTGTTGGCAACATCACCGCCGGTGCCTTGCTGGGCTTCTTCCTGCAGGAAGTCGGCCCCAGCATCTACAACCAGGCGGTGGCCGATGTGCAGGAACGGATGCTGGCCCGCGTGAGTGAACTTGACATTGAGGTGCACGAAGACGAATTCAGCTACTGGTGGCAATACGACCGGCCGCGGAAATAGTGAAGACAGCCAAGACAGCCCAGGCAGCCGAAACAGCCTGCCGCCGCAAGGGAACCCCATGAAAAAGACGCTTGCCCTGACCGCCCTGCTCTTCGCCGCGCACGCTGTCGCCGCCGACGCGCCCTACGACGAAAAGGCCGACGCCCGCACCGACATCCGCGCCGCGCTGGCCAGCGCGCAGCAGGCCAGGCTGCCGGTGCTGGTGGTGTTTGGCGCCAACTGGTGCGGCGACTGCAAGATGCTTGACACGGCCTTCAAGACTGGCGTTAGTGCGCCGCTGATGGCCAAGAACTTCAAGATCGTCAAGGTGGACGTGGGCCGCTTCGACCGCAACGTCGACATCGCCGCCAGCTACGGCGTGCCGCTGAAAAGTGGCATCCCGGCGGTGGCCGTGCTGGCCGCCGACGGCCGCGTGCTCTACGCCACCGCCGGCGGTGAACTGGCCGACGCGCGCAAGATGGGCGACGCGGGTGTGCTCGACTTCTTCACGAAGGTGGCGGCCAGGCACCGCTGAGCCACCGAGCCACCGAGCCATCCGGCCATCAACCCAGCAGCGCCACCGACTTCACCTGCACCCACACCGGCAGGCCCGGCAGCAGCTGCAGCCGCTGCACCGACCGGCGCGTCAGCCGCGCCATCAACAGCGATTCACCCACCCGCACCAGCGCCAGCGCCTGCGAGGGCTGCACGTCCGGCGCGATGCGCTCCACCACGCCTGGCAGCTGGTTGCTGATGCTGGTGCCGGGCAGTTCAGCCAGTGCCAGGCTCACGTCGCGCGCCGCCACGCGTACCCGTACGCGCTGGCCCAGCGCATGGCCTGCGTCACGGGTCCACAGCGTGCCGCCTGCAAAGTCCAGCCGCGCCAGCTGCCACGCCGCGTCGCGCTGCGCGACGGTGCAGGCCAGCACCACGCCGGCGTCTTCGTCGTGCGCCAGCATGCCGTCGAGTTGCGCGCTTATGGCCTGCAGCGGGCCTTGCGCCAGCACGCGACCGGCGTCCAGCAGCACCAGATGGTCGGCCAGCCGCGTGGCCTCGGCCACGGCATGGGTGACATAGACGATCGGGATCGACAGCGCGCCGGCAAGCCGCTCCAGCACCGGCAGGATGTCGGCCTTGCGGCGGGCGTCCAGGGCGGCGAGCGGCTCGTCCATCAGCAGCAACTGCGGGCTCAGCGCCAGCGCACGGGCCATGGCCACGCGTTGGCGTTC
>JAYSYB010000185.1:0-1990 GCA_043716775.1 Rubrivivax sp. | reverse complement strand
GGTCCAATCACTCATAGTGTTCTTTCTGTGGATTTTGTCTTGATAGCTGTTTACGAAATGTTGAGGTGTAAGGAGCCTGGGCGGTGGAGGGTTCTGCGTAGGTAAAGGAGGAGCCCGCAGGGCGGGGGACACGGAGCAGAACCCTTCGCCGCTCAGGCGGGTAACGAAGAAAACTGACGCGTATCCACAGACGCTTTGTCATACTCAAACCACGGATCAGGCTCGCCCTCCAGCGCAAACTGAAGCTGCTCCCACAGCGCCTTGCGGCCCTCCGCATCTTGCAGGATGCGTTTCTTGACATGGTCCAGGCCCACGCGGTTCACGTAGTGCACGGTGCGCTCCAGGTACCAGCCCTCTTGGCGGTACAGCTCGCAGAAGGCGCCGGTGTACTCCAGCACCTCGGCCGCAGTCTTGACCTTGACCAGAAAGTGCGCCACCTCGGTCTTGATGCCGCCGTTGCCGGCGATATACATCTCCCAGCCGCTGTCCACACCAATCACGCCCACGTCCTTGATGCCGGATTCAGCGCAGTTGCGCGGGCAGCCCGACACGGCGAACTTGACCTTGTGCGGGGCATACATGCGCCACATGGCGCGTTCCAGGTCCTTGCCCATTTGCGTGCTGTCCTGCGTGCCCATGCGGCACCACTCGCTGCCCACGCAGGTCTTGACCGTACGCAGCGCCTTGGCATAGGCGTGGCCGGATGGCATGCCGATGTCTTTCCACACGTTTTGCAGGTCTTCCTTCTTGACGCCCAGCAAGTCAATACGCTGGCCACCGGTCACCTTGACGGTGGGGATTTTGTACTTGTCCACCACGTCGGCAATGCGGCGCAGTTCACTGGCCGTGGTCTCGCCGCCCCACATGCGCGGGATGACGCTGTAGGTGCCATCTTTCTGGATGTTGGCGTGGCTGCGTTCGTTGATGAAGCGGCTTTGCGGATCGTCGCGGGCCTCCTTGGGCCATGTGCTGATCAGGTAGTAGTTGACGGCCGGGCGGCAGGTGGCACAACCATTGGGTGTCTTCCACTCCAAAAAATTGAAAGTGTCGGCAATCGTCAATAGCTTGTTGTTGCGGATGGCATCACGCACCGCTTGGTGGCCGTGGTCGGTGCAACTGCACATGGCCTTGGTCTTGGGTGTGGCCGAGTAATCGCCACCGGCGGTGAACATGATGATCTGTTCGACCAAGCCGGTGCACGAGCCGCAAGACGCGCTGGCCTTGGTGTGCTTCTTGACCTCGTCCAGTGTGAACAAGCCCTTCTCGCGGATCGCCTTGCAGATCGTGCCCTTGGTCACACCATTGCAACCGCAGACCTCTGCCTCGTCGGGCATGGTGGCGGCCTTGCTGTGGCCTTCGTGGCCCGCATCGCCCATATTGCTTTCGCCAAACATCAGCTTGTCGCGGATGTCGCTGATGCTGCGGCCATCGCGCAGCAGCTTGAAGTACCAGCTGCCGTCCACCGTGTCGCCGTACAGGCAGGCGCCGACCAGCTTGTCGTCTTTGATGACCAGCTTTTTGTAGACGCCGCCGTAGGGGTCGCTCATGACCAGCTCTTCGGTCCCCTCGCCGCCGCCGAAGTCGCCGGCGCTGAACAGATCAATGCCGGTCACCTTGAGCTTGGTCGACGTCAGCGAGCCCTGGTAGCGGCCAATGCCATACATGGCCAGGTGGTTGGCCGCAACCTTGGCTTGCTCAAACAGTGGAGCCACCAGACCGTATGCAATGCCACGGTGGGCTGCGCATTCACCCACTGAGTAGATGCGGGCGTCGGTCGTAGTCTGCATGGTGTCGTTGACGACGATGCCCTTGTTGCAGTGCAGGCGCATGCTCTCTGCCAACGCTGTGTTGGGGCGGATGCCCACCGCCATGACGACCAGGTCCGCGGCCACTTCAGTGCCGTCCTTGAACTGAATCCGTCCCACCCGCTCGGGCTGAGCTTGTCGAAGCCCTTCGACAAGCTCAGGGCGAACGGTTGTCTCCAGTTGTC
>JAYSYB010000184.1:0-6233 GCA_043716775.1 Rubrivivax sp. | reverse complement strand
CGAAACCCTGGCCTATGCGTCGCTGGTGGCCAGCGGTTACGCCGTGCGCCTGAGTGGCGAAGACTGCGGCCGCGGCACCTTCACCCACCGCCACGCCGTGCTGCACGACCAGAACCGCGAGAAGTGGGACACCGGCACCTACGTGCCGCTGCAAAACGTCGCCGACGGTCAGGCACCGTTCACGGTCATCGACTCGCTGTTGTCCGAAGAAGCGGTGCTGGGTTTTGAGTATGGCTACAGCAGCGCCGAGCCCAACACGCTGACGATCTGGGAGGCCCAATTTGGGGACTTCGTCAACGGCGCGCAGGTCGTCATCGACCAGTTCATCGCCAGCGGCGAAGTGAAGTGGGGCCGTGTCAATGGCCTGACGCTGATGCTGCCGCACGGCTATGAAGGGCAGGGCCCCGAGCACAGCAGCGCGCGGCTCGAGCGATTCATGCAGCTGGCGGCCGACAACAACATGCAGATCGTGCAGCCCACGTCGGCCAGTCAGATCTTCCACCTGCTACGCCGGCAGATGGTGCGGCAGTTCAGGAAGCCGCTCATCATCTTCACGCCCAAGTCGCTGCTGCGCGCCAAGGACGCCACGTCGCCGCTGTCGGAATTCACCAAGAACGATTTCCGCACCGTCATCGGGACGGCTCGGACAGAAATCGAAGCTGACAAGGTCAAGCGCGTGATCTGCTGTTCGGGCAAGGTGGCCTATGACCTCATCAAGAAGCGCGACGAAAAGAAGGCCTGGGACGTGGCGATCATTCGCGTCGAGCAGCTGTATCCCTTCCCGCACAAAGCCTTCGCGGCCGAGATGAAGCGCTTTCCGAATGCGACCGACGTGGTGTGGTGCCAAGACGAGCCGCAGAACCAGGGCGCCTGGTTCTTTGTGCAGCATTACGTGCACGAAAACATGCTTGACGGGCAGAAGCTCGGCTACGCCGGGCGGCCGGCTTCGGCGTCACCTGCGGTGGGCTATTCGCACCTGCACCAGGAGCAGCAGAAGGCGCTGCTTGAGCAGGCATTCGGCAAGCTCAAGGGCTTCGTGCTCTCGAAATAGGACCACCCCGGAGCGCCTGCGGCGCTGCCCCTCAAGGGGCGCCGCGAGCGGCCCGGCGAAGCCGGATCCACCGCGGCCGCTTGGCTCACCCATCAATTGCTAACGCATAAACATCATGACCATCGTTGACGTCAAAGTTCCGCAACTGTCCGAGTCCGTGGCTGAAGCCACGCTGTTGCAATGGAAGAAGAAGCCCGGCGAAGCCGTGGCGCTAGATGAGATCCTGGTCGAGATCGAAACCGACAAGGTCGTGCTTGAAGTGCCGGCACCGGCTGCGGGCATCCTGGCCCAACTGGTCAAGAACGATGGCGAGCTGTGTGTGGCCGAAGAGGTCATCGCGCGCATCGACACCGAGGGCAAGGCCGCCGTCAGCCCGCTGGAAGTGCGCGAGCTGCCGGCTGCGGCCATCGCCGCCTCGGCATCGGTGAGCAAAGGCGACATCGCCATGCCGGCCGCCGCCAAGATCATGGCCGACAACAACATGGCCGCAGGCTCGGTGCCCGGCACCGGCAAGGACGGCCGCGTCACCAAGGGAGACGTGTTGGGCGCGCTGGCTGCGCCTGCACCGGCTGCCAAGGCGCCGGCTGCGCCCGCAACACGCGCCGCCGCACCAGCGGCTCAACTGCTGCCCAGCGTGGCCGCACCTCCTGGCATGAACCTCGGCGACCGCCCAGAGCAGCGTGTGCCGATGTCGCGCCTGCGCGCCCGCATCGCCGAGCGCCTGGTGCAGTCGCAGTCCACCAACGCCATCCTCACCACCTTCAACGAGGTGAACATGGCGCCGCTGATGGACATGCGCAAGCGCTTTCAGGACAAGTTCGAGAAGGAGCACGGCGTGAAGCTCGGCTTCATGAGCTTCTTCGTCAAGGCTGCGGTGGCGGCGCTGAAGAAGTACCCGATCATCAACGCGTCGGTGGACAACAACGACATCGTGTACCACGGCTACTTCGACATCGGCATCGCGGTCGGCAGCCCACGCGGACTGGTGGTACCGGTGCTGCGCAATGCCGACCAGATGAGCTTTGCCGACATCGAGAAGAAGATCGCCGAATACGGGCAGAAAGCCAAGGACGGCAAGCTCGGCATCGATGAACTCACCGGCGGCACCTTCAGCATCAGCAACGGCGGCACCTTCGGCAGCATGCTGTCCACGCCCATCATCAACCCGCCGCAGAGTGCCATTCTGGGCGTGCACGCCACCAAGGACCGCGCGGTGGTGGAAAACGGTGTGGTCGTCGTGCGCCCCATGAACTACCTGGCCATGAGCTACGACCACCGAATCATCGATGGCCGTGAAGCCGTGCTGGGCCTGGTGACGATGAAGGAAGCGCTGGAAGACCCGGCTCGCCTCTTGTTCGATATCTGAGGCGGGCACGACCATGGCAAAGAACTTCGACGTCGTCGTCATCGGCGCCGGCCCCGGTGGCTACATCGCGGCCATCCGCGCGGCGCAGCTCGGCTTCAACACCGCCTGCATCGACGAGTGGGAAAGCGCCTTGGGCGGCCCAGCGCCCGGCGGCACCTGCACCAACGTCGGCTGCATCCCCAGCAAGGCGCTCTTGCAGAGCAGCGAACACTTTGAACACGCCGGCCACGCCTTTGCCGACCACGGCATTGGCCTGAAGGACTTGAGCATCGACGTGAAGAAGATGCTGGCCCGCAAGGACACCGTCGTGAAGCAAAACAACGACGGCATCCTGTATCTGTTCAAGAAAAACAAGGTCAGCTTTTTCCACGGCCGCGGCGCGTTTGCGAAGGCGGTCGACGGCGGCTTTGAGGTCACGGTCGGCAAAGAGGCGGTGGTTGAGACGCTGGTCGGCAAACACATCGTCGTCGCCACCGGTTCCAGCGCGCGCGCGCTGCCGGGCACGCCCTTCGATGAAGTGCAGATCCTCAGCAACGACGGCGCGCTGAAGATGGGCGCGGTGCCCAAGAAGCTGGGCCTTATCGGCGCCGGTGTCATCGGCCTGGAGATGGGTTCGGTCTGGCGCCGCCTGGGCGCCGAGGTCACCGTGCTCGAAGGCCTGCCGACCTTTCTGGGCGCAGTCGATGAACAGATCGCCAAGGAGGCGCACAAGGCTTTCGTCAAGCAGGGCTTGAAGATTGAACTTGGCGTGAAGGTAGGCGAGATCAAGGCCGACAAGAAGGGTGTCACGGTGGCGTACACCACCGCCAAGGGCGACGCGCAGACGCTGACGGTAGACAAGCTTATCGTCAGCATCGGTCGTGTGCCCAACACCACGGGGCTGAACGCCGAAGCCGTGGGGCTGACGCTGGACGAACGCGGTGCCATCGCTGTCGATGCCAACTGCCGGACCAACCTGCCTAACGTGTGGGCCGTGGGGGACGTGGTACGCGGTCCGATGCTGGCTCACAAGGCCGAAGAAGAAGGCGTGGCGGTGGCCGAGCGCATTGCCGGCCAGCATGGCCACGTCAACTTCAACACCGTGCCCTGGGTCATCTACACCAGCCCCGAGATTGCGTGGGTCGGCCAGACCGAACAGCAGCTGAAAGCTGCAGGCCGCGCCTACAAGGCCGGCACCTTCCCCTTCATGGCCAACGGCCGTGCGCGCGCTTTGGGCGACACCACGGGCATGGTGAAGATGCTGGCCGATGCGGCCACCGACGAAATACTCGGTGTGCACATCGTGGGGCCCATGGCCAGCGAGCTGATTGCCGAAGCGGTGGTGGCGATGGAGTTCCGCGCCAGCAGCGAAGACCTGGCGCGCATCTGTCACGCGCACCCGTCGCTGAGTGAAGCCACCAAGGAAGCCGCGCTCGCGGTCGACAAGCGCACTCTGAACTTCTAGTGGGTGTGCGCCAGCTCTACGAGGCCACGCTCGTCGAGCGGGGCTACACGAGTGACCCGGCGCAATTGACCGCCGTGGTTGCGCTGGAGCGCTGCCAAAACGAGTGGGCCGACTACAAGGCGCGGCGCAGCAATGCGCTCACCAAGCTCATCAGCCGACCGCCGATTCCGCGCGGCGTGTACATGCATGGCGGGGTGGGGCGGGGCAAGAGTTTTCTGATGGACTGCTTTTTTCAGAGCGTGCCGCTGACGCGCAAGACGCGCCTGCACTTCCACGAATTCATGCGCGAGGTGCACCGCGAACTGCAAGACTTGAAAGGCACCGTCAACCCGCTCGAGGAGCTTGGCAAGCGCATTGCGCGGCGCTTTCGGCTCATCTGCTTCGACGAGTTTCACGTCGCCGACGTCACCGACGCGATGATCCTGCACCGGCTGCTGGACGCGCTTTTCGCCAACCGCGTGAGCATCGTCACCACCAGCAATTTCCATCCCGACGCCTTGTACCCCAACGGCCTGCACCGCGACCGCATCCTGCCGGCGATTGAACTGCTCAAGGCCAGGCTCGAAGTCATCAACGTCGATGCCGGCACCGACTACCGCCAGCACACGCTGGCGCAGATCGACATGTTTCACTGCCCGTTGAGCGATCAGGCCGAAGCGGCGATGGAACGCGCTTTCAACCAGCTGACCGAAGCGCGCGACGAAGACCCGGTGATGCACGTTGAACACCGCGCGCTGCGTGCCGTGCGCCGCGCTGGTGGCGTGGTGTGGTTTGACTTCCGCACCTTGTGCGGTGGGCCGCGCTCGCAGAACGACTACCTGGAGATTGCGTCTCGCTTCCACACCGTGCTGCTGAGCAACGTGCCGCAGATGCCGCCGCGCCTGGCCAGTGAGGCGCGCCGCTTCACCTGGTTGGTGGACGTGCTGTACGACCGCCGCGTCAAGCTCATCCTGTCGGCCGCCGTGCCCGCCGCAGAGCTCTACACCGAAGGCCCGCTGGCGCACGAATTCCCGCGCACGGTGTCGCGCCTGCACGAGATGCAGTCGGCTGAATTCCTGGCCCTGGCGCGGCGCGATGTGGATACCTCGCTCACTTGAGCGGCTGCACGATGCGTGGCCCCTTCATCACCCTTTTGCTGCTGGGCTCGACGCTGCTGTCTGCGGCACCGGACAACGAGCGCGCGCGCCTGGCCGCCGAGCGGCGTGCGCTGGCCGAGCGCTTTGCCGCCGAGGAGCTTGGCTGCACCGCACGCTTTGCCGTGACCGCCTGCGTGGATGACGCGCGTGCGCGCCGTCGGGAGGCTTTGTCACCGCTGCGCGAACGCGAGTTGCTGTTGGACGAGGCACAACGCCAGCAGCGCGGCGCAGAGCGCCGTGCAGCCATTGCGTCCAAGGTGCCTGCGGCGGCGTCCAGGCCTGCGGCTGTGGCGTCGGCCGCTGCGTCCGCTGCGTCCGCGACGTTCCCCGCTGCACCGGTGGTGCGGCTGCGCGCAGCGAGCGACGCCGCCAGCAGCGCAGCCCGTTCGCCCAGGGCCAAAGAGGATGAAGCAGCTCGTGCCGCACAAGCGGCCCAGCGGGTCCGCGACGCTCAGACGCGTCAGCAGGAATCCGCAGCCACCCTTGCGCGCATTCAGCGCCGGCTGGCAGAGCAAGCCGCAAAGGGAGGAAGGTCGGACCCGCTGCCTGTACCCGCGCCGGTGCCAAGTCGCTCACCCGCCAGCGGCCCAAGCCGCTAGTCGTCAATCGTTAATCGCAGACCGCAGACCGCAGACCGCAGACCGCAGACTGCAGACCTGGCCTGCTATTTCAGCGCATCGATCCGCGCCAGCGCCAGCGACAGGTTGTCGCCACCGCCACGCGCGCGCTGGCGCGCCTTGCTGATCAGCATCTCGCTGGCTTCGCGCGGCGGCAGCGCGTGCAGGATGGCGCCGATTTCCTTTGGCGTGAAGTAGTGCCACAGGCCGTCGCTGCAGGCCATCAGGCTGTCGCCGAATTCAAGCTTGTCGATGTGCCACAGCGCCACTGGCGGGTCGGCATGGGTGCCCAGGCAGCCCGTGAGCAGGTTGGACTGCGGGTGGCTGTTGGCCGCTTCTTCGCTGATCTTGCCTTCGTCGATCAGGCGCTGCACGAAGGAATGGTCCACCGTGCGCCGCATCATTTCGGCGCCGCGGAAGTGATAAACGCGCGAATCGCCCGCGTGCGCCACGTCACATTCCAGGTTGGGGCTGACGCAGAAAGACGCCAGCGTGCTGTGCGGTTCTTCTTCAGACGTGATCGCCGTGAGCTTGATCATCAGGTGCGATTCCTGCACCACCTGGCGCAGCATGTCGGCAGGGTCGTCTTCCAGCGGCACAAAGCGTTCGTAGATCTGGC
>JAYSYB010000183.1:0-1995 GCA_043716775.1 Rubrivivax sp. | reverse complement strand
TCAAGTCCGAGGCGGTTCTGGCGCTCGACGAAGCGCTGGCAGACCACAACGCCGCGCTGCCCCGCCTAGCCGAGTTCATCTTGCCCGCCGGCAGCCGCGCCGCGTCGCTGGCGCACGTTTGCCGCACGGTGGCCCGGCGCGCCGAGCGCGCCGTGGTTGCGCTGGAGCAGCAGGACGCACTGAAAGACACCCCGCGCCATTACCTGAACCGGCTCAGCGACTTGATGTTTGTACTGGCCCGCGTGCTCAACCGCAACCGCTTGGACGGCACCAAAGGAGATGATGTGTACTGGAAAAGCGAGCGATTGACGCGCGCAAAAGCCGAATAGGCACGCCCGTCGACAGTCAGCGCGGCTGCAGCACGGCCATGGTGATGCGGGACACACAGGTCAGCTCGCCCGCGTCATTGGTCAGCTCGATCGCCCAGACCTGCGTGGTGCGGCCAATGTGTACCGGGCGCGTGATGCCGGTGACCCAGCCGCTGCTGGTGCCCTTGAGGTGGTTGGCGTTGATGTCCAGGCCCACCACCCGGTGCCCTGCGGGTGCTGCAAACGCCGCACCACATGACCCCAGCGTTTCGGCCAGCACCACTGCCACGCCGCCGTGCAGCAGGCCATGAGGCTGAACGGTTCGGGCATCCACCGGCACGCGGGCGCGAATGAAGTCGTCACCCACTTCCAGGAATTCAATGCCCAGGTGTCCGATCGCCGTGTTCACGGCGGTGGCACGCAAGGCTTCCAGCGAGATGGGCTGTTTCCAAAGGCTTGAAACCAGCGCCGACATCGGCGTGGAAGGGGTAACTTGTGAAGTGGTCATGAGCAAACTCGTGATGAGAAACGAAGGCAATGAAACCCCACTATAGGGCCGCTTCCTACATGCCAAGACTCGCTTGCGGCGCACCCCGGCCAATTACAGGCTTTAAGCTGGTGTTGCCGTGCGTTGCCAGTTCCGGAACCGCCTCCTGGGCCCTTTTTGTTTGACATGATTTCTTCCGCCATTTCCCCATCGCCCCAGCAACACCCGCTGCGGGTCTGGCTGCTCGGCATGCTGATAGCTGCGGCAGCTCTCGGCTTGGCGGTCACGCTGCTGGTGGCCGTGTTTTTCCCGAACAACGATGAACTGGCGAGCCGTACGGCACGGGCGCTGGAAAATGCGCTGGGCGTCCCGGTCAGTATCGGCGCGCTGAACTGGCAACTGTTGCCCCAGCCCCGTGTGGAGCTGCTGGATGTTGCCATCAGCCAGCCCACGGCCCCAGGCACAGCTGACGACGCCGATGCCGCGCCTGGCAAGATCGCCAGTGGGGCTGCGGCTGATTCCGGCGCTGCTGGCAGACGCACCGCCGGGCCCCTTGCGCTGCAACGCGTCACGCTGCTGCCTGCGTTGTCGCTGGCCAGCTTGTGGCAGCGCACAGTGCACTTTCGGCGCGTTGAAGTGGACGGCGCCAGTGTGCCGCAGCGCACGCTGGCGCGGCTCAAACTCCCCGCCCATATGCCGCAAGCCACCATCTTTGGCCTCATGCTGGAAGCCGTCCCCCTTGAAACACTGGTCTGGCGCGGCGTTTCATGGACGCCCCACCACGGCCCGTCGGTCCAGCTGTCGGGCGAAGCAGACTTTGACCCCCAAGGCCGCCCCCGCACTGCGGCTGTTCGCCTGCTGCAAGCCACCAGCACCACCGACATCACCCTGAGCCGAACCGGGACCGCTGGCAACAATCCGCGCTGGGCTGTGAAAAGCCGGGTGGGCGGAGGTACTGTTGACGGTGAGGTTGAACTGGCCGAAACGGGCAACGACCTGTTGCTGTCGGGCAAACTCACGCCCGCCAATGTCGAGGTGGCCAGCGCCATGGAAGCCTTCAACCGCCGGTCAGTGGTTCGGGGCAAGGCGTCTGGCAACACAGTGATCTCGGCCCGCGCCGCGCAAAGCGCCGGGCTGGGCGCGCTGATGGCCAGCCTGCAAACCGACACCCGCTTCAGGATCGGCGCCAGCCAGCTCACG
>JAYSYB010000182.1:0-6278 GCA_043716775.1 Rubrivivax sp. | reverse complement strand
CACAAGGCCGCGCCCAGCCGTTTTTTCAAGACCCCTGCACGACCGCTCGAGCGCTGCCTTGAAGATCACCGACGACGACTTTGCACTCTTCGGCCTGCCGCCACGCCATGCGCTGGACCGGGCTGAACTCGACGCACGCCGCCGTGACCTGCAGGCCCGTGTGCACCCCGACCGCTTTGCGTCTGAGGGCGCAGCCGCTCAGCGCCTGGCGATGCAGTGGGCCGTGCGCGTGAACGAGGCCTATCTGCGTCTAAAAGACCCGCTCAGCCGCGCCGCGTACCTGTGCAAACTGCGCGGTGTGCCCATTGACGCTGAACGCAACACCGCCATGCCTGCGGCCTTTTTGATGCAGCAGATGCAGTGGCGCGAAGCACTCGACGACGCATCAGGCCCGGCCGAGGTGCAAGCGCTCGACGACGCCGTGGCGCGCGATGAACGCGCGCAGTTGGCGGCATTGACCGAACAACTGGATCACCACACCGACGAGGCCGCTGACACTGAAAAGGCCGCCGCGCAAGTGCGCGCACTGATGTTCGTTGCCCGCTTCCGCCAGAACATCGAGCGCCGCCTCGACACGCTCGACACCCATCGATAAGACCATGGCTCTGCTGCAAATTTCCGAACCCGGCCAGGCGCCCGACCCGCACCAGCGGCGGATTGCTGTCGGCATCGACCTGGGCACTACGCATTCGCTGGTGGCCGCCGTGCGCCACGGCGTGGCCGAATGCCTGCCCGACGCGCAAGACCGAGTGCTGCTGCCGTCGGCCGTGCGCTACCTGGGCGATGGCCGGCGCGCCATCGGCTTTGACGCGCGCGCCGCGCAGGCCGAAGACGCCGAGAACACCGTTGTCTCGGTCAAGCGGTTCATGGGCCGCAAGCTCGCCGACATTGCAGGCCGCGACAAGCTGCCCTACCGTTTTGTCGACCAACCCGGCATGGTGGCGCTGGCCACGCGCGACGGCGAGAAGACACCGGTGGAAGTGTCGGCAGAAATCCTGGCCAGCCTGCGCCAGCGTGCCGAAGACAGCTTCGACGACGAGCTTTTCGGTGCCGTCATCACCGTGCCAGCGTACTTTGATGACGCGCAGCGCCAGGCGACGAAAGACGCCGCACAACTGGCGGGGCTGAATGTGCTGCGCCTGATCAGCGAGCCCACCGCGGCGGCCGTGGCTTACGGCTTGGACAACGGCAGCGAAGGCCTCTATGCCGTCTATGACCTGGGCGGTGGCACCTTCGACATCAGCCTCCTGCGCCTGACCCGTGGTGTCTTCGAGGTGATCGCCACCGGCGGCGATGCGGCCTTGGGTGGTGACGACATCGACCAGGCGCTGGCCGACTGGGCACTGTCGCGGGCCGGTGTCTCCGCCGTCAGCCCGCACGACAAACGCGCCGCGCTGGTGGCCGCACGCGCGACGAAAGAAGCACTGAGCAACAGCCGCAGCGCGACCTGGGAAGCCCCGCTCGCCGGTGGCGTTGCACAAGTCCCGGTGACGCGCGAACAGATCGACGCGCTGGCCCGGCCGCTGGTGGACAAGACGCTGGCCGCTGTGCGCAAGGTGCTGCGCGACGCGAAGGTGACGCGCGACGACGTGCAAGGTGTGGTGATGGTCGGCGGCAGCACGCGCATGCCGCTGGTACGCCATGCTGTGAGCGAACTCTTCGCGCGTGAAGTGCTGACCAACGTGAACCCGGATGAAGTCGTGGCCATCGGCGCTGCCATCCAGGCCCACGCACTCGCCGGCAACAGCCCTGGCGGCGAACTGCTGCTGCTGGACGTGATTGCGCTGTCGCTGGGCCTGGAAACGATGGGCGGCCTGGTGGAACGCGTGATCGAACGCAACACCACCATCCCCGCAGCCAAGGCGCAAGAGTTCACCACCTTCAAGGACGGCCAGACGGCGATGGCGATCCACGTCGTGCAGGGCGAGCGCGACCTGGTAAGCGAGTGCCGATCGCTGGCCCGCTTTGAGCTGCGCGGCATCCCGCCCATGGTGGCGGGCGCCGCGCGCATCCGCGTCACCTTTCAGGTCGATGCTGACGGCCTGCTCAGCGTGTCGGCGCGCGAGCAGGGTTCGGGCGTGGAGGCCTCAGTGGTCGTCAAGCCCAGCTATGGCCTGGCCGACGAGCAGATTGCGCAGATGCTGAAGGACGGCTTCGCGCACGCCGAAGACGACATGGCAGCGCGGTCCTTGCGCGAAGCGCAGGTGGACGCAGAACGCATGGTGCTGGCCACCCGTGCCGCGCTGGCGGTGGATGCCGCGCTGTTGTCGGCGGACGAGCAGACAACGCTGCACGCATTGATCGCCAGCACCGAAGCCACGGCGCAGAGCGGCAATGCCGCCGCGATTGAAGCGGCCGTCAAGGCCCTGGCCGAAGGCAGCGAAAACTTCGCCGCCGCGCGCATGAACCAGGGCATCCGCCAGGCTCTGGCCGGCCGCCGCATCGAAGACGTTTGAAGAACACCTGAAGAACGATTCAAGACCGCCCGAAGAACACCATGCCCCTCATCCGCATCCTGCCCAACGCCGAACTCTGCCCGCAAGGCGACACCATTGAGGCACCCGCAGGCACGTCGATCTGCGAAGCGCTGCTGGAAAACGGCATCGCCATCGAACACGCCTGCGAGATGAGTTGCGCTTGCACCACCTGCCACGTGGTGGTGAAAGTGGGCATGGATTCGCTGGGTGAGATGGATGAAAGCGAAGAAGACCTTCTCGACCGCGCCTGGGGCCTGACGCCTACCTCGCGCCTGTCGTGCCAGGCGATCCTGTCGAACCAGGACGTGACGATTGAAATTCCCAAGTACACGATCAATCACGCGCGCGAAAACCACTGAAGTCCTGCGCGCCGAAACCGGCGTCGTCCGACAAGCTGCATCGCCCCTGGACCACAGCCGGAGTCCTTTTCGAAACCCATCATCGGTATTCCGGCGCATGCGCTCCCGCATGCGCAACATTCAGATGAAGGAGTACCCGATGAGCAACCCGATGATCTCTTCCGACCGCGTCGAAGGCACCGACGTTTACAACATGTCCGGCGACAAACTGGGGTCGATCGACTGCGTGATGATCGACAAACTGTCAGGCCATACGCGCTATGCGGTGATGGATTTCGGCGGCTTCCTGGGCATGGGGACCGACCAATACCCGCTGCCTTGGAGCATGCTGAAGTACGACACGGCAAAAGAAGGCTACGTGGTCCCGGTTGATCAGGCTGCGCTCGAAAACGCGCCCAAGTACAACAAGGACAACCGTCCCGAGTACAGCGAAGAGTACGGCCGCACCGTGCACGACCACTACGGCGTGGCCATGACCTGATAGCGCCAGGCGCTGCCGGCCGGCGCCCAGAAACGGCTTTGGGTCAGCAGGGCGCCACGCGGCTCGGTGACCCTTTGTTCGGAGACTTCGCGCCATGCATGGCGTGGCGGGGCATCCGCAGGCGTCGCCCCGTATGCCGCTTGATCGGGCCAGGACTTTGGCGCGTCTTGCCTCAGCCCAAGCCGCCATCGGCCCGACCGATGGCCAGGGCTTGAGCCGGCTGGCAGCTTGCCGCCACCCCCTTGAGCACATTGCCCACGATCAGGATCGCCGGGCTGCCCATGCCGTCTTGCTGCGCATCCCCGACCAGCTGGCCCAAGGTTGTCAGCAAGCGCCGCTCCTGCGGCGTGCTGGCGTGCTGGACCAACGCGGCGGGGGTGTCTGCCGCCAGCGTGCCGAGCAGCCCCGCCTGGATCAGCGCCAGACGTTGCACGCCCATGTACACCACCAGCGTCAGGCCTTGCGCAGCGGCTGCTGCCAGGGTGGGCCAGTGCAGGTCGGACTGGCCTGCGCCTGCATGGCCCGTCACCAGCAGCACGCCATGCGCATGCTCGCGGTGCGTCCACGGCACGCCCAGCGCCGTGGCGGCGGCCAGGCCTGATGAGATGCCGTTGACGACATCTACCTGCACGCCGGCCGCGCGCAAATGCTCGGCCTCTTCGCCACCACGGCCGAAGATGAAGGGATCGCCGCCTTTCAGCCGCACCACCGTTTCACCTCGCTGCGCTTCGGCCACCATCAGCTTGTGGATAAAGGCTTGCGGCGTGCTGGCGCAGCCGCCGCGTTTGCCAACGTGCACGATGCGGGCTCTGATTCGGCTGTTCTTGCGCGCGTAGCGCAAGACGCCGTCGCCCACCAGGTCATCGACCAGCAGCACGGTGGCGCGGCGGATGGCCTTGATGGCCTTGACGGTCAACAAGTCCGGGTCGCCGGGGCCGGCGCCGACGAGGCTGACGCTGCCGGCACGGTGTGGTGGGTGCGTGGTGGGCATGGTTGTCTCGCGGTCGTTCAGGCAGCTTGGGCCTCAGGCTGCACGCGCTGCACATGCTGGCGCAAGGCGGGCAGGCAGCTGCCGCAGTGGGTGCCGCACTTCAACTGGGCCTGCAGTTGAGACAGGCGGGACTCCGCGCTGCCGCTGCAGCGCGCCAGCGTTGCCGTGATCTCGGCTTCTGTGACGTCGAAGCAGTTGCACACCTGCAGGCCTCTCGATGGCACGGCGACCGGCGGCACCTTGGTGCCGGCCAGCAGCGCACGGCCATAGTTTTGGGCCGGCAGGTCGTCCATCAGCAGTGCGCTCACCCACGCTGCCGCTTGGATATCGCCGGCCAGCAAGAAGGCCTGCAGCCTGGCGCCAGTGGGCTGGCCACCCGCCTCGTGCGCCACCAGCCGCACGCTGCGGCTCTGGCCGCGGCGCGGGTCGGTGTAGCGCAGTACATCGGACGCGTCCAGGCCCAGCAGCGCTTCGATGCGCGACAGCCAGGCTGCGTCGGGTGCGGCGGTGGCAGCAGCGCGCAGCAGCACACCCACGGCACCAGGTTCGCGGCCGAACGGCATGCAGGCCGCGTAGTCCATGCCGCTGCAAACGGCCAGCAGTTCAACACGGCGTTGCAGGGTGACTTCGGCAGGCAGCCAGGCGCGCGCCAGCAGTTGCCATGGCAGTTGCATCTTCGTGATCTTCACGGCCGCGTGTTTCAGCTCGGGCTGCTTGCTCTTGGGGCAGAAGGCCGGTGAAGTCAGTGCATTGACACCGCCGCGGTGGCGCCCACCCAGCACCTCGTCGCCCCAGTGCATGGCGATGAAAGCCTGCGCCGGTGCCACGCTGGTGCTGGCTACCGCTGGCAGCACGATTTGTCCGCGGCGCGATTTCACCTGAACCAGGTCGCCCGCCGCGATGCGCAGGCGCGCCAGGTCGCTGGGGTGCATGTCGATCGCGGGCTCTGCGGCATGGCCGTACAGCCGGCCTAGCGTGCCAGTGCGGCTCAGGCCATGCCAGTGGTCGCGCAGGCGGCCGGTGTTCAGGCTGAAGGGGTAGGGCGCGTCGCGCTTCTCGGCCAACGGGCGGGCAGACACAGCGGCGAATGTGGCGCGGCCGTTGGCAGTGGGGAAGATGCCGTCGGCATAGAGCCGGGCTGCGCCGCTGGCTTCGCCTTTACGCAAAGGCCACTGCTGCGGGCCTTGTCTTTCGAGCAGCGTATAGCTCAGGCCCGTGATGTCCAGGTCGCGGCCGCGTGTGCTTTCGCGGTGTTCTTGCCACAGACTTTCAGGGGTAGAGAAGGGGAACATCGATTGACCGTCTGCACGCCGCGCCGGCAGCAGCGCTTCGATACGCCGCGCCACATCGACCGCAATGTGCCAGTCGTGCCGCGCCGGACCAGGTGCCGCGACGGCCGGTCGCACGCGGCTGATGCGCCTTTCGCTGTTGGTGACGGTGCCGTCCTTCTCGCCCCAGGTGGTGGCCGGCAGCAGCAGGTCGGCGTAGGCGGCGGTGGCGGTGGTGGCAAAGGCTTCCTGCACGATGACAAATTCGCAGCGCTCCAGCGCGCGGCGCACGGTGGCCTGGTCGGGCATGCTCTGGGCGGGGTTGGTGCAGGCGATCCACAGCGCTTTGATCTCGCCGTCGGCGGCGGCCTGGAACATCTCTACCGCGCTCTTGCCGGGCTTTGAGGGAACGTCCGGCACACCCCACAGCGCAGCCACTTCGGCGCGGTGCTGCGGGTTGGCCATGTCGCGGTGCGCCGACAGCAGGTTGGCCAGGCCGCCCACTTCACGCCCGCCCATCGCATTGGGCTGGCCGGTGAGTGAAAACGGCCCGGCGCCGGCTTTGCCGATCTGCCCGGTGGCCAGGTGCAGGTTGATGAGCGCGGCATTCTTGTCGGTGCCGCTGACGCTCTGGTTTAGGCCTTGGCAGTACAGCGACAGCGTCGGAGTCCGGCCCCCACTGGGGCCTTCCAAGTTGCCGCC
>JAYSYB010000181.1:0-6280 GCA_043716775.1 Rubrivivax sp. | reverse complement strand
CGAAGAGAGCCTGGCCTTCCGCCCGCAGCCCATGGTGCTTGCGGTGCTGCATGAGGACGAGCACCTCCTCGTGCTCAACAAGCCGGCCGGGCTCGTCGCGCACCCGGCGCCGGGCAACTGGTCCGGCACCTTGCTGAATGGCTTGCTGGCCCACCATCCACTGGCCGCCACGCTGCCGCGTGCCGGAATCGTGCACCGGCTGGACAAGGACACATCGGGCGTGATGATGGTCGGCAAGACGTTGCCGGCCGTGACCGCGCTGGTGCGGGCAATGGCCGCGCGCGAGGTGCACCGCCGCTATCTGGCGATCACCCACGGCGCGTCCCTGCAAGCCGAATTCAGCATCGACGCGCCCATCGGCCGCGACCCCGCGGTGCGCGTGCGCATGGCCGTGGTGGCCGGTGGCCGGGCTTCGCGCACCGACGTGCAGCGCCTGGGTGCGCTGGGCAGCAGCCCGCTAGGCAGGTTCAGCGCTTTCAGCTGCACGCTGCACACCGGGCGCACGCACCAGATCCGCGTCCACCTGTCTTCGCGGGGCCTGCCACTGGTGGCCGACACGTTGTATGGCGGCAAGCTTGCACTGGGGCTGTTGCGGCAAGGGCTGCACGCGACAGAGTTGCGACTGGCGCACCCGATCAGCGGCGCCGCTTTGGCCTTCAGCTGCCCACCGCCGGCCGACTTTGCGGCCGCTTGGGCGCAGGTGCTGGGCGGCTGACGCGCAGGTGTCTGCGTGACGGCTGCGTGATGGCTGCGTGATCGCTGGGTTGGGTGCTGCGGGCCGCAGGCTACAATGCTGCCTAATCGCAGCGCTGCTGGCACCCCAAGTGCCGCGCCTGTTTGAGCTGAAGCCCCGTCCCGGAAGTTGCCGGACCGTGCGAACCACCCGCGAACCCTGCCTCTGTGCCGCGCGGGTCTATTTGTCAGTCTTGCCGCGGCCCACCCGGCGGCCCACCCACCGACACACCAGCCCCACCCCAGGCGGCCACCATCAAGCGCAGTCCATGAACACCTCAGAGGCCAAACGCGTCCTCGAAACCGCACTGATCTGCGCCATGGCACCCATGCCGACGCAAGAGATGCGGGCACTTTTCAACGGCGAAGTCGGCACCGATTCGTTGCGCCGTATGCTTGATGAGCTGGTCAACGACTGGCAGGACCGAGGTGTCGAACTGGTGGCATTGGCCAGCGGCTGGCGCTTCCAGAGCCGGCCCGAGATGCGTGAATTCCTGGACCGGCTTCACCCTGAAAAACCGCCCAAGTATTCGCGCGCCGCGCTGGAAACGCTGGCCATCGTGGCCTACCGCCAGCCGGTGACGCGCGGTGACATTGAAGACATCCGCGGCGTCACCGTCAGCAGCCAGATCGTCAAGCAGCTTGAAGACCGCGGCTGGATCGACGCCATCGGCTACCGCGAAGCGCCGGGCCGGCCCGCGCTGTACGCCACCACGCGCCAGTTCCTGGACGACCTGGGGCTTGCCAGCCTGGACCAGATGCCGGCCATCGACGGCCAAGTGGATGGCGCCACCGCTGCTGCAGCCCTGGCGGCCATGGCAGAGACTGGCACGCTGCTGGATGAACCGCAAGCTTCGCTGCCGCTGGAAGGCGATGCCGCAACCGAAGTTGAAACCCCTGCCCCCACCCCGGGCGCTCACCCTGACCCGGATGCCCCTGCATGAACGCTCCTGAAATCGATCCGCTGTTGCCCCTTCAGCCTGATCAGCCCAATCAGCCCGATCAGCCCGATCAGCCCGATCAGCCCATTTCCGAGGCCGCAGAAACCGAGGCCAAACCCAAGCGCCGCCGCGCACCGCGCAAGGCCGCTGCTGCCGCTGAGGACGAGATATTGGCGCTGGCGCCGGCGGTCGGCCTGGCGCCTTCGTGGGAAGCGGTCTTTGCACCTGCGGCCACGCAGGTCGCGGCCAGGGAACCAGAGCCGGTCTTTGAACCGCCGCGCGCTGCAGCCGCGGCGGTTGCAAACGCAAAGATTAGCGCGGGGGCCGACCCTGCAAGCGTTGCTGAGCCCGCTGCTGAACCTGCGGCCGAACCTGCGGCCGAACCCGTCGCCAGCGCAGATGCTGCCCCGGCTCATGAAGACGGCGCCGCCCCGGGCGGCCGCCGAGGCCGCAATCGCCGTCGTGGCCGCCGCGGCGGCGAAAAAGTTCGCCTGGAAGACGGCACCGTGTTGCCAGAGGGCGCTGCACCTGAAGTTATTGCTACCGTCATCGCGCCGCAAGCCGGCGAACTCTTCGCCCAGGTGCTGTCGGGTGAATTTGACGTTGACGTGCCGCCGCTGGAAGCAGCGCCTGGCGCAGAGGGGGTCGATGTCCTCATCGCCGAAGAGGCCGCTTCTCCCGATGCCCCGGACGCCCCCAAGCGCGTGCTGGCCCCCGATCCCGACGCGCCCAAACTGCACAAGGTGCTGGCGCAGGCCGGCGTCGGTTCCCGCCGCGACCTGGAGCAGATGATTGCCGAAGGCCGCGTCACCGTGAACGGCGAAGTGGCTCACACGGGGCAGCGCATTTCTTTCGGCGACCGCATCCACGTCGACGGCAAGCCCGTGCGCTACCGCATCGCACCGCCGCCAGCACGTGTGCTGGCGTACCACAAGCCGGTGGGTGAAGTCGTCACCCATGACGACCCGCAGCAACGCCCGACAGTGTTCCGCCGCCTGCCCCGGCTGGCGCAGGGCAAGTGGCAGTCGGTGGGGCGGCTGGACATCAACACCGAAGGGCTGTTGCTATTCACCAATTCCGGCGAGATGGCCAACCAGCTGATGCACCCACGCTTCGGCGTCGAGCGGGAATATGCCGTGCGCTCGCTGGGCGTGCTCACCGAAGAGGGCAAGCAGCGGCTGCTCGAGGGCGTGGAAATCGACGGCCAGCGTTGTGGTTTTAAGAGCATCGAGGACGGCGGTGGCGAAGGCGTCAACCACTGGTACCGCGTTGTCATCACTGAGGGCCGCAACCGCGAAGTGCGGCGCTTGTTTGAAGTGGTGGGCCATGCGGTGAGCCGGTTGATTCGCATCCGCTATGGGTCTGTGGTGTTGCCACGCGGCCTGAAACGCGGAGTCTGGGTAGACCTGGGTGAGCAGGACCTGCGCCTGCTGCGCCGGTTGACCAGTGGCCCACGGCCCGCCGCGTTGCCTTTGGAGGGAGACGGCGCGGTCGTGCGCCCACCTGCCGGAGAAGGCGCTGCGGAAGGTGATGGCGCCGGCCGACGGGGTCGCAACCGGCGCGGCCGCAAACGGGGGGAAGGAGCCGAAAATGGCCCGGACCGTGGCCCGGACCGTGCACAACCGCAGGACCGTCCACCACAGCAAGGTGCAAATCGGCCACCGGCTCAAAGTCAAAGGGCCGATCGACCTGAGCGGCCCGATCGCGCACCCGCCGACCGTGGTGGGCGCAGCGACCGCAGCCCGCGCAACGACCGCGGACCCAGGCCCGACCGCGGCCCCCGCGCCGAACGGGGGCCGCGTCAGGACCGACCCGAGCGCCTTGAACCCGCTGAAGGCGGCGCCATCCCCAACCCGCTGCAGCAGACTTTTGACAAGCGTGCCATCCAGCAAGACCGCCAGTTGCGGCGCGACATGCCCGAGGACGGCCCGATTCCCAACCCGCTGCAGCAGACTTACGACAAGCGCGCGCTGCAACGCGACCGCCAGCCGCAGCGAGACATCCCTGAGGACGGCCCCATTCCGAACCCCTTGCAGCAGACCTACGACAAGCGCTTTGCTCAGGGCGACCCAAGATCAGGTTCAGGTTCGGGTCAGAAGAAACGCGGTGGTGGTCAGGGCGGTGCTGGCGGCCGCGCCGGTGGTGGAAATGTCGGCCGTGGCGGCCGCAGCGGTGGGGGTGGTGGCGGTGACCCCGAGCGCATCCCCGACCCCATGCAGACTGCGGTGGGCTACATCGGCGCCAATGCCTTCCACGGCAAGGGTGGCGCCCGTGGCGGCCGCCGTTCTGGTGGTGGCGCGGGCGCGGGCGGTGGCAACGGCGGCGGGCCGCGTGGCCCTGGCGGTGGCGGCGGCAACAACGGAGGCCGCGGTGGGCGAGGCGGCAAGGGCCGCTGACACCTCGCCGCGTTACAATCGAAAGCTTTGCCAAGCCTTTAAGTCATTGATTCAGGAGCACTTTTCTCATGGCCACGAATTCCACAATTGAGCGCACCCTTTCCATCATCAAGCCCGACGCCGTGGCCAAGAACGTGATCGGCCAGATCTACGCCCGCTTTGAAGGTGCTGGCCTGAAGATCGTCGCCGCCCGCATGGCCCATCTGTCGCGTGGCGAGGCCGAGGCCTTTTACGGCGTCCACAAGTCGCGCCCCTTCTTCAACGACCTGGTCAGTTTCATGATCAGCGGCCCGGTGATGATCCAGGCCCTGGAAGGCGAAGGCGCCATCGCCAAGAATCGCGACCTGATGGGTGCCACCGACCCCAAGAAGGCCGACAAGGGCACCATCCGCGCCGACTTTGCCGCCAGCATTGACGCCAACGCCGTACACGGCTCCGACGCGCCAGAAACTGCGGCCGTCGAGATCGCGTTTTTCTTCCCTGGCATGAACGTGTACTCACGCTGATTGGGCTGAGTGGCCATGCCCGCCAATCTCCTTGACTTTGACCTCGAGGGACTGGCGGCCTTCTGCGACAGCCTGGGCGAGAAGCGCTTTCGCGCCGTCCAGCTCTACCGCTGGATCCACCAGAAAGGCGCTGCCGATTTCGACCAGATGTCGGACCTGGCCAAGTCGCTGCGCAGCAAGCTTGCGGGTGTGGCCGAAGTGCGCGCACTGCCGGTGGTCAGTGAACATGTGTCGGCTGACGGCACCATCAAGTGGCTCTTCAACGTGGGTGATGGCAACGCGGTCGAGACCGTGTTCATCCCCGAGGCCGACCGCGGCACCTTGTGTGTGTCGTCCCAGGCAGGGTGCGCTGTCGGCTGCCGCTTCTGTTCCACCGGGCACCAGGGTTTCAGCCGCAATCTGTGCACTGGCGAAATCGTCGCCCAGCTCTGGTATGCAGAACACCGCCTGCGGGAACGCATGGGCTTGGCTGGCGGCGTGCGCGCCATCGACAACGTCGTGATGATGGGCATGGGCGAACCCCTGCAGAACTACGACGCGTTGCTGCCCGCGCTGCGCACGATGCTCAGCGATCACGGCTACGGCCTGTCGCGCCGCCGCGTCACTGTGTCAACGTCAGGTGTGGTGCCGATGATCGATCGCCTGCGGGTGGACTGCCCGGTGGCGCTGGCGGTTTCGCTGCACGCGCCCGACGACACGCTGCGCGAATCGCTCGTTCCCCTGAACCGCAAGTACGGCATCGACGAACTGCTGGACGCCTGCAGCCGCTACCTGGATGCCGCGCCGCGCGACTTCATCACCTTCGAGTACTGCATGCTCGACGGCGTCAACGATTCCCCCGAACAAGCTTTGGCGCTGGTGAGATTGCTGAGGCCCCGCATCAACTGCAAGGTCAACCTGATTCCCTTCAACCCCTTCCCGGCATCGGGCTTGACGCGCTCTCCGCGTGATCGGGTCACCGCCTTTGCCCATGTGCTGCAGGACGCCGGCATCGTCACCACGGTTCGCAAGACACGCGGTGACGACATCGACGCGGCATGCGGCCAGCTGGCCGGTGAAGTGCAAGACCGCACGCATGCACGCCAGCGCATGGCGGGTCGGCGGGTTATCGACATCCAGGCGGTTCAATCCGCGAGGGCGGCGTCATGATCCAGAGCCTGCCGACGCAGAAGCCGCACGGGTTGCTGCGGGTTCTGGGTGCGCTGGGACTGTGCGCGTTGACGCTGCTGTCTGCCTGCTCCACCACCACCACCGTCACTGAAAACCGCGACGCCCGCCCCGTCAGCGAACCCGCCGACCCCGAACGCCGCGCGCGCGTGCGGCTGGAATTGGCAGGCCTGTATTTTGGCCGCGGCCAGAACAACACCGCGTTGGACGAGATCAAGACCGCGCTGGCCGCCAAGCCCGATATGTTCGAGGCCTACCACCTGCGCGGGCTGGTCTACGCCAGCATGGGCGATGCGCGCCAGGCCGAAGAAAACTTGCTGCGCGCCATGCAGTTGGCGCCGAGCGATGGCAACACGATGCACAGCTACGGCTGGTTCCTGTGCCAGGAGCGGCGCTTCCCAGAATCAGAAACGCAGTTTGGAAGGGCGCTTGCGCAGCCGCAATACCGCGACGGTGTGCGCACCCTGCTGGCCCAGGGCGTGTGCCAGGCTCGCGCCGGGCGCTGGACCGAAGCTGAACGCACGCTATCGCGTTCCTA
>JAYSYB010000019.1:0-2555 GCA_043716775.1 Rubrivivax sp. | reverse complement strand
TGCGTTGGCGCGGCGCGCTGGACGCGCTGTACAAGAGCAACGCGCCCGATGCCACCAAGCGACAGCGCAAGGCGGCGCTGATGACGCGCCTGCGTGACGATTTCCAGGCCATGAAGATGGGGCCTTGGGCGGGTTATGCAGGCTACGACGCCTGGATTGAACGCGCCAACAATGCGTCGTTTGCCGTGCAGGCGGCGTACAACGAATTGGTGCCGGATTTCGAGCGGCTTTTTGAGCGCAGCGGCGGTGACTTCAACCGCTTCTACGCCGAGGTCAAAAGCCTGGCCGCCTTGCCCAAGCCCGAGCGCCGCGCCAAACTCGCACCGCCCCCGTAGAGAGGAACACTAACGTGGCAGACATCCATATCCACCGTGACCACAAGCTCGGCCTGACCAAGGCGCGCAAGATTGCCTGGGCCTGGGCCGAGGAAGTGGAAGAGAAGTTGCAGATGGAGTGCACCGTCATCGAAGGCCGGACCAGCGACACGGTGGAATTCACGCGCTCCGGCGTCAGCGGCAAACTGATCGTGGCGGCCGACCACTTCGACCTTGAAGCCAAGCTCGGTTTCCTGCTGGGCGCCTTCAGCGGCAAGATCGAAGCCGAGATCACCAAGAACCTGGACGCCATGCTCAGCAAGGGCGCTGCGGCTGCCAAGAAAGCGGCCGCCAAGAAGACGGCGACATAGGCCAAGCGCGATGCCAAAGTCTCCCGCCTTGATGGTGGCCACTGCCTGCGCCCTGTTGGCGCCGCCCGCTGCCTTCGCCCAAACTGCGCCGGCCTGCGCGCCGCTGCTGCAGCACACCCTGCCGCGCCTGCAGGACGACAAGCCGCAGTCGCTGTGCCAATACGCCGGCAAGGTGCTGCTGGTGGTCAACACCGCCAGCTATTGCGGCTACACGCCGCAGTACCAGGGGCTGGAAGCGCTGCACGCCAAGTACGCGGCACGCGGCTTGGTGGTGTTGGGTTTTCCGTCCAATGATTTCGGCCAGCAGGAACCCGGCAACGCGCAGCAGATTGCGGAGCTGTGTTTCAACACCTACGGCGTGAAGTTTCCGATGTTTGCCAAGACGGTGGTCAAGGGTGCGGGCGTGCACCCCCTCTACGCCGCGCTGACCCGGGCCACCGGCCAGGCGCCGGGCTGGAACTTCCACAAGTACCTGGTGGACCGCCAGGGCAAGCCCGTGGCCAGCTTCAACAGCGACCTGGCGCCGGACAGCGCCGTGTTGGCAATCGCTATCGACAAGGCGCTGGGCATGCGCTGAAAATGCCGAGGCTCAGCGCCGTTCAGCGCCGTTCAGGAATGCTCAGCGTTTGACCTTGCCGTCCCCTGAAAGCATCGACAACTCCACAAAACTGGAGCCGCGGTGATTGCGCGGCCCAAAACCCACTGTAAAGCCGCCAGCGTCATAGCGCTGCATGTTTTCCAGCGCGGTCACCAGCGCCTCACGCGATGCGCTGCCGGACCGGCGCAGCGCTTCAGAGAAGACCTTGGCGCAGACATACCCCTCCATGCTGGAATAGTTGGGCAGGGCGCCACCACCGGCCTTGCGCACTGCGTCCAGGTATTCGCGCGAAATCGCGGTAGTGGTGCTGAAGGGGAAGGGCATGACCTGGCTGACCACCACGCCCAGGGCTTCCTTGCCCAGTTCGTCCGCCAACGCTTGCGTGCCCACGAAAGACACGTTGTGGAAAGTGCCGCCGTAGCCCGCCTTGCGTGCGCTGCGCACAAAGGCCGCGCAGCTTTTGTAGGCGCTGATCTGCACCACCGCGTCGGGCGGCTCGGCAACGATGGCCTTGACTGCCGCAGCCACATCCACGCTGTTGCGTTCCACCAGCCCCACCGCCGTGGGCGCGAGGTTGCGGGACTTCAACGCCCGCAGCACGCCGTCCAGCCCGGCCTGGCCATAACTGTCGTTCTGGCGGAAGACAGCGATGCGCTTCAGGCCCAGGGTTGTGAGCTGGCCCACGATGAGTTCGGTTTCGTCGTAGTACGAAGCACGGACATGGAAGACCCAGCGGCTGAAGGGCTCACGCAGCGACTCGGCACCGGTAAAAGCGCCGAAGAAGGGCACGCCTGCCGCATTGACCAAGGGCAGTGCAGCCAGCGACGTCGGCGTGCCGACGTAACCGAAAAGCGCAAACGCGCCCTCCTGCTTGATCAGCGTTTCGGTGTTGGCACGGCAGCGGTCGGGTTCATAGCCGTCGTCCAGGGCGCGCAACTGCACCGTGCGGCCGTTGATGCCGCCTTCGGCGTTCAGGCGGTCGAAGTAGATTCGCGCGCCGCTGTTCATCTGGATGCCCAGCTGCGCAGCCGGGCCGCTGAGCGCGGCCGACTGGCCCAGGACGATCGATCTGTCGCCCTGTGCCAGCGCGGGCAAGGACAGGGTGGCAGCTACCCCGGCAGCCAACCGCTGCAAGGCGCGGCGGCGCTTCAACATGGGTTCATGGCGATCTGGTCGTGCCTCACTTCAGCGACTCGATCAGGTCCACGTACTCTTGCATCGCTTCGTCCTTGCTCTTGCCTTTGACGGTGGCCCAGGCGTCGTACTTGGCGC
>JAYSYB010000180.1:0-2011 GCA_043716775.1 Rubrivivax sp. | reverse complement strand
ACGCTGGGCATGTACTCGCCGACATCGCGTTTTGGCGACGCCTCCGGCCTGCGCCGCTTCATCGACGCCGCGCACCAGGCCGGCATCGGCGTGCTGCTGGACTGGGTGCCGGCCCACTTCCCCAATGACGCACACGGCCTGGCGCAGTTCGACGGCACGCACCTGTACGAATACGCCGACCGGCGCGAGGGCTTCCACAACGACTGGAAGACCCTCATCTACAACTTTGGCCGCGCCGAGGTGCGCAACTTCCTGGTCGGCAGCGCGCTGTACTGGCTGGAGCGCTACAACGTCGATGGCCTGCGCGTCGACGCCGTGGCATCGATGCTGTACCGCGACTACAGCCGCAAGGCAGGTGAGTGGATCCCCAACGTGCATGGCGGGCGCGAGAACCTCGAAGCCATTGCCTTCGTCAAACGCAGCAACGAAGTCATCGGCAGTGAACGCCCCCAAGCCATCACGTTGGCCGAAGAAAGCACCGCCTTCCCGGCCGTCAGCCGCCCCACCTACGACGGTGGCCTGGGCTTTCACTTCAAGTGGAACATGGGCTGGATGCACGACACGCTGCAGTACATGGCGCGCGACCCCATCCACCGGCCGCATCATCACGGCGAGATGAGCTTCGGCCTGGTCTATGCTTTCACCGAGAACTTCGTGCTGCCGCTGTCGCACGACGAGGTGGTGCACGGCAAGGGCAGTCTGCTTGCGAAGATGCCGGGAGACACCTGGCAAAAATTCGCCAACCTGCGCGCCTACTACGGCTTCATGTGGGGCCACCCCGGCAAGAAGCTGATCTTCATGGGCTGCGAATTTGCGCAAGCCGCCGAGTGGAACCACGACCAGAGCCTGGACTGGCACTTGCTCGCAGACGCCAACCATGCGGGCATGCAAAAACTCGTGCGCGACCTCAACCAGCTCTACAAGGCCAGCCCCGCGCTCTACAGCCAGGACTTCACGGGCGCGGGCTTTGAGTGGATCGACCACGCGGACGCCGCCCGCAGCCTGCTCAGCTTTGTGCGCAAGGGCCGCAATGGGGAATGCATGCTGGTGCTGAGCAACTTTGCACCCGTGGTGCACGAAGGCTTCCGCATCGGAGTGCCATTTGCAGGCCAGTGGCAAGAGCGCCTGAACACCGACTCGGTTCACTACGGCGGCAGCAACGTCGGCACGCCGCTGGGCGCTGCGCAGAGCGAGGCAGTGCACAGCCACGGACGTGCCCAATCGATCGTGCTGAACGTGCCGCCGCTGGCGACGGTCTTCCTCGAATGGACCGCCTGAGTTCAAACGTGACATTGGACGCAGGGCATCGCATCGAGCCAGGCCGGCCCTGGCCGATGGGCGCCAGCTTCGACGTGGACGCAGATGGCCCGGGCGTCAACTTTGCCGTCTTCTCGGCCCACGCCTCACAAGTGGACCTGTGCCTCTTTGACGACAGCGGCAGCTTGGAGACCGCACGCCTGCCGCTGCCATCGCAAAGCGGCGACGTGTGGCACGGCCGCATCGTGGGCCTGCTGCCCGGGCAGCTGTACGGCCTGCGCGCGCACGGCCCCTGGCGGCCCGACCGTGGCCACCGCTTCAACCCGAACAAGCTGCTGCTGGACCCCTGGGCGCGCGAGATCGTCAGCCCGCCTGGGGGCTTTGACTGGCGCGGGGCGCACCTTGGCGCCGACCGCGAACATCCGCAGCACATGGACATGCGCGACAACGCACGCCAGGCCCACAAGGCGCGTGTCGTGCACGAGCATTTCGACTGGCAGGGAGACCGCCCACCGGCCACGCCGCTGGCCGACAGCGTCATCTACGAAGCCCACGTGCGTGGCCTGACGCGGCAAATGCCGGGCGTGCCCGAGGCGCAGCGCGGCACCTACGCCGGCCTGGCCAGCGACGCGGCCATTGCCCACCTGCAGCGCCTGGGCGTCACCGCCGTGAGCCTGCTGCCGGTGCAGCAAATCCTGGACGAATCGCACCTGGCCGAGCGCGGCCTGCCCAACTACTGGGGCTACAACACCCT
>JAYSYB010000179.1:0-2015 GCA_043716775.1 Rubrivivax sp. | reverse complement strand
TTGTCGGCGCGGCCGATCGCGCCGCCGCGTTCATCGAAGGTGGCAGAAAAAGGGTTGGTGGGATTGCCGTTGTAGCTTATGACGGTCAAAACGAGCATTCGGGTTACTCCAGGTTCATCGGGCACGAACTTGTCACGCTAACGCAGAACATACAGTCGCCCATCGACCATCGCAAGGCGTACTGGCCACATTCTGTGGCGCTTCGATATCGCCACAGAGCGCAGCGCGGGCTGGCCGTCCGTGCTCAGGCATTCGAGCATTCGACCCTCGGCACAAGGGCGCAAGAGAAGATTCTGCGCTGTCGGCAATACGGGTTTTAGCGGCTCTTCGGCATGTGCCTCCTGCACATAGGCGTGGAAGCGAGCCAGGTCGTCTGCGGGTGGCCGCTGGTACGCTTGGGCCAGTTCTTCGAAACGAAGTTTTGCCGCAGCGACGAAGTCTTGCCCGTGCCCTCGCGCCAGTGATAATGCGAGGCCCTGCAGGAAGGCTGCAATCTGTGGTTTCATCGCTTCTGGACTGGGAATCACCGGCGTGTCGGCCCAACGCCAGCGCGGGAATTTCACCGGCAGGTTAACCGCCTGCACCATGCGGATCGGAAATTCGATTACCTCTCCCATCCGCGATACCCAGTCGACTTGGCCCAGCACACGCGCCTCGGCATCGCTCGCAACTCGGCCCACGCGCGGCAGCAGCAGGCTAAGCGAGGCGAAGCTGTCGGCATCGCTAAGGTGTGGGCGTGGCGGGACCAGCTCGAAGCCGGGCGCGAGCGGCGGCGGCTCAATCACCAGCGTAATCTGGTTGTCGCCCGACATTGTGTATTCGTGCACCGGCAACGACAGGATGCCGCCGCCCTTCGGCGTCCGGCCTAGAGGAATGCCGTTGAGCACCGCCTCGGCCATGCAGCCGACAGAGTTCAGCCGCAGCACCAGCAAGCGGTCCATCAGCCCAGGCTCCACGAGAGCAACGGCATGGCCGGCAGTAGCGTCAACGACTGCCGCGTCTGGCCGAGCAGCGGATCGTGCAGCACGATGTCGATGCTTACCGGCTCGATGCGCAACTGAGCGTACCACTGCCAGCCGCTGCCGCCTCCGAGGCGCGGGCGCAGGCCGGCTTCGCCCACCAGCGCACCGGTGCAGGGCCCCTGAACGTTCATCACCACAGTGTCGGCTGTGACGACGGCGTTCAGCTCTAGCGCAAAGGGCATGCTGAAGCGGCAGACGGCGCCGGCCATCGCCTCGGACGGCATGGGAGTCGCCAAGCTCTGGGCGATCTGCACGCGCAACGCCGCATCGCCGTTGGCACGCAGGTGCAACATGGCGATCGCGCCGACCATGCGCAGCTCGCCAGTGCACTGCAGATCGATCGCCAGCGCCCGCAGGTCGAGCTGGGCCTGCAACTGCATTGACACCGGCGCGGTGAGTTCGCTGCCGCCCTGGCGCCAGCCCCAAGCCAGCGCGCCGTTGCCACATAGCATGCCGACGGTGGCGTCTAGCTGGGCTTTCTCCAGGCCCAGCGTGCGCTCCCAAGCTGCGCCCAATCGCGCCAGCGCCGACTGCACTTGGGTATCGAGTGCTTCGAAGCCGGCTTTCCAGCCAACGCCATCCAGTGGAGTGCCGTCGCATTCGAACCGCACCTTAGTGTTGCCCTGGGCTGTGTTTTGCTGCGGCCAGTGCATCACCTCGGGCGGTGACCGCTGCAGTTGCAATAGCCACTGTGAGGCCGGATAGGTCCACACCTGCATGCTGCCCGATCCAAGCGGCAGGCCCTGCTCTCGCAGCGAACAGGTGGTGAGCTGCAGGCGCGAGATCTCGGGGCCCGTTTCTTCAGCGATCGCTGCCGACAGCAACGGTTCGGCAGACGTCTGCGTTGGCGCCAGCAGCGGGAAGCTGATGGCTTTGGCTTCGCCGCCATGCCATTCCCACACGCCGTGCGCACCGGCAAATGCCACGTGTGGATGCCAGCCCGCGTCGCAGGCCGCATGCATCGCCGTGCGCAGTTGCAGCCGCGTGGGTGGC
>JAYSYB010000178.1:0-2023 GCA_043716775.1 Rubrivivax sp. | reverse complement strand
AGCGCTTGAGCACATCGCCCTGCATGCCGACGGATTCCAGGCTGAGCTTGCTGCCGCTTTTGTCCAGCAGCCGCAGCACTGCGCGCTCGCCATGGGCGCTGGGCAGCGTGCTGACCCGCACATCCACCGCGCGGGTGCCGATGCGCAGGCTGATGCGGCCGTCTTGCGGCAAGCGCTTTTCAGCAATGTCCAGGTCCGCCATGATTTTCAGGCGCGAAATCAGCGCGGCGTGCAGCGCCCGGTTGGGCTGCACCACCTCGCGCAGGGAACCATCGACCCGAAAGCGCACACTGGAATGGCGCTCGTACGGCTCGATGTGAATGTCACTGGCGCCGTCGCGCGCGGCCTGGGTCAACAGTGCATTGAGCATGCGGATGATGGGCGCGTCGTCCGAGGTTTCCAGCAAATCCTCCACCGCGGGCAGGTCCTGCATCATGCGGGACAAGTCAACGCCGCCCTCCACTTCGCTGACCACCGCGGCTGCGCTGGACTCGCCTTCGGCATAAGCGGCGCTGATGCGTTGGGCCAGCGTGCCGGGGTCCGCCAGTTGCAGGCTCAAAGACGGGACACGGGCACCGTATTTGCGGAAGATCTCGCTCACCGCGCCAGCATCCGGGCTGGCGTTGTGCCACAGCGTCAGGGCGTGACCATCATCGTCGAGCAGCAGCGAATAGCTGCGGGCAAACGCGTAAGGAAGGGGGTAGCGCAAAGCCATGGCAGGCAGTCAGTTGGTAAAAAAAGCCAGCGCCTGTTAACCCGCAGGCTGCATTGCTGGCGGGGGCATGGCGGGGGGCGTCACAGCAGAAGGCGCCACCAGCGGCGGCGGCGCTACAGGCAGTGTGCTGCCAGACCCATTGGCGGGCTTTAACGGCGGCATGACCAGCGTGCCGTCCACCGGCACCAGGGCATTGTTGGGCAGTTGAAGGTCTTTTTGCACCGCCCGCATGGACTCATAACGGTCCAGCGACAGCGTGTCGCTGGACGCGCCATCCCGAATCACCACAGGCCGCAGGAATACCATCAGGTTGGTTTTGCTGCGCGTGCGCCTTTCAGCCCGGAACAGGTTGCCCACCACAGGCAGGTTGCCCAGCAGCGGAACCTTGTCCTGGTTGCCGCTGTAGGTGTCCTGCAGCAGCCCGCCCAGCACGACGATGGCGCCGTCATTGACCACCACGTTGGACTCGATCGAGCGTTTGTTCGTGATGATGCCGGACGGTGAGTTGACGGAACTTTGCAGCACATTGCTGCTTTCCTGAAAGATTTGCAGCTTGACCTGCCCGTCTTCACTGATCTGCGGCTTGACCCGCAGCGTCAGGCCGACGTCCTTGCGCTCAACGGTTTGAAAAGGATTGACCGAGCCGTTGTTGCCACCCCCCGTGTTGGTGAATGACCCGGTGACAAACGGCACGTTCTGGCCGATCACGATACGCGCTTCTTCGTTGTCAAGCGTCAGCAATGTCGGTGTGGACAGAATGTTGCCATCCCCCGTGGTTTCAATGAAACGGGCCAGCACCCCCAGCACGTTGTTGCCGTTGCGCGACGCGGCTCCCAGGTTGAAACCGGTGGCCGGAGCCACTGCCGTGCCCGCAACATAGTTCTGGATCAGGCTGACGATGTTGGCACCACCGGTTGAAAAGTTGGTGCCAATGACCGCCGCGCCGCCCAGCAGACTTTGAAACTGAAGGCCGAATTCGGCCGCCTTGTCGGTGTTGACTTCGGCAATCAGGCTTTCGATGAACACCTGGGCCCGGCGCGAGTCCAGCTTGTCGATGACGGCACGCAGCTGTCGGTACTGCGGCTCGGGCGCGGTGATGATGAGCGAGTTGGTGGCCGGGTCCGCCTGGATTTGCCCTCCGGTGGACGGCTGCGCACTGGACAGGCTGCCAGTGGCCGCCGTGCTGGCGCCCCCGGCACCGCCGCTGGCGGCACCACCCAGCGACGACGCGGTCGGAATGCCCCCGGCGCTGCCGCCACCGCCAGCTGTCGCACTGCCGCTGGCGGCAATCGCCGCGCGCAGTGTGGC
>JAYSYB010000177.1:0-6340 GCA_043716775.1 Rubrivivax sp. | reverse complement strand
TGCCTGCGATGACCATGGTCTTCGTCGTCAAGGACAAGGGCATGCTCGAGAAGTTGAAAACCGGCGACAAGGTCAAATTCAAGGCCATCAACGACGCCGGCAAGTTCACCGTCACCGAAATTCAGCCAGTCAAGTGAACCCGGCCACAGCGCCATGGCTTTGACCCAACTCTCTGGCGCACCTGCCATCGGCATGGTGGGTACGGTGGCGGCTGCCGGTTGGGCAGGGCAGGACTGTTTGCTGCTTGCCGGCAGCGCGGTGCTCGCTTCGCTCAGGCAGCGAGCTGCGATGAACAGACACCGTGGCGCACCAGCTTCTGCATCTGAAGCATCACCTGCACGACACGCTGTCGGTCACTCGGGTGGGCGGCGGGCTGAGTGTCATGATCGCATCTGAGTCCCCACCGCAGCACGTTCAGCCCGCACGCACGGTGAGCGGTGGCCAGCCTCAGATGCGATGGATTCGATGTCCCTGGAAAGCCCTGCTGTGGCTGGTTCTTGCCGCGGGCAGCGCCGATGCGCAGACCTTGCGCGAGGCCGTCGAACGCGCGTGGGAACGCCAGCCCGCAGCGCAGGCGCAGAGCTACCGTTTGGCTGAGCTGGCCGCGCGGAGTAAGGCCGCCAACGCATGGTGGCCTTTGCCTCCGAGCATCGGCCTGAGTGAAAGAAGCGACCGCTTCAACCGCAACGGCGGCGCCCGCGAGGTCGAAGCGGAAATCTCTGTCCCGTTGTGGCTGCCGGGCCAGCGGCAGCGCGAATCGGCGCTAGTCGGCGCCGACCAGGCCCTGCAACGTGATGCGCAAGACAGCACCCGGTGGAAGCTGGCCGGCGAAGTGAGGGAGGCGTACTGGCAGGCGCGCGCGGCCGAGGCGGACCGCGCCACCGCGCTGCGCCGGCTGGACGACGCAGTCGCCCTGGCAAGCGATGTCGAGCGCCGCTTCAAGGCCGGTGACCTGGCCCGCACCGACTTCAACCAGGCCAAGGGCGCAGAGCATGCCGCGCGCAGCGCCGCCAGCGAAGCTGAGGCGCGTGTGGCACGTGCCCTGCTAAGTTTCATGGCCATCACCGGACTGGAATCGCTGCCCACCGGCGAGGAATCGCTCGCGGCCAATCCACCCCCGCTGGCCGAGCACCCTGCGCTGCGCCAACTCGACCGCGTCGCCGGCGTTGCAGACGCCCGAGTGCGGTTGGCCACCGACACGCGGCGTGACAACCCCGAACTCACTCTGGCCTATCGCCGCGAGCGCTCATCGAACACCGAACCCTACGGCGGCTCGGTCACCTTGGGCATCCGCATCCCGCTGGCCACCGATGCCCGCAACGAACCGAAGATCGCGGCTGCGAATGCTGATTTCATTGAAGCCCGCACCGCCCACGTGCGCCTGAGGGATCAGCTCCAGGCCGAACTGCTGGCCTCGCAGCGCGAGTTGCAGCAGGCGCAGGGTGCGCTGGTTCTGGCCCAGGAGCGCCAGCGCCTGACGGCCGACACCGAGGGGCTGCTTTCCAAGGCCTTCAGCCTGGGCGAGATCGACCTCGCCACCCGGCTTCGCACCGCAGCCGACCGCTACGCCGCAGACGCGGATGCAGCCCGCAGCCGCCTTGAAGCCGGCCGCGCGATTTCCCGCCTCAACCAAGCCTTTGGAGTGTTGCCATGACCTCGTCTCGTCTCTGGGCTGGCGCCGCGCTGCTGCTGCCCAGCCTGCTCTTTGCCGGCGGCGGCGATGACCACTCCCACGGCGATACCAAAGCCACGCCAGTGACTGCGGCCGCTCAGCTGTTGCGCGTGGAGGCCGTGAGTGAGTTGTTTGAGCTGGTGGGCGAGCTGGCGGGTGACAAGCTCGTCATTCACCTTGACCGCTTTGTCAGCAACGAACCGGTCACCGGGGCCACGATTTCGGTGGAAGGCGGGCCCTTGAAGGCCACCGCCGCCGTTGAGCGTGAAGGCGTGTACACCGTGTCCGCGCCGGGCTTGGCTGCACCGGGTACACACCCCCTGGTGTTCACCGTGCAGGCGGGTCAAATCAGTGATCTGCTCACCGCAGACCTGGTGGTCGCCGGTGCTGCGGCAACGGCCGAGAGTTCCAGTGGCCACGGCACGAAGTGGACCGCTCCGCTTGCCGTTGCGCTGGCCGCAGTGCTCTTGCTGGCTGCCGGTACTTTCGCATGGCGCCGTCGGCATGCTGCCCCGAAGGGAGCCTTGGAATGACTCGCTTGCGCACGTTTTTGTCCCGTTTGCCAGCCGCTGTCTCGGTTGCCGTCGTCATGACCGCCGTGGTTGCCGCCCTGCTCGCATCCACCACCGCAGCGCGGGCCCACGGCGATGAAGATCACAGCAAGGACGCCAAGAAGCCGACCCAGAGCGCGGCCACCGGCGCTGGGCAGGGGCCCGCCATGGGTGGCGCGGGCTTCACATCGCCACAACGCCTGCCGGACGGCAGCGTCAATGTGCCCAAAGCAGTGCAACGCCTGTACACGGTGCGCACCGTGGTCGTGGAGGAACAGTCACTGCCCAGCAGCGTGGAGCTGAAAGGCCTGGTCATTGCCGACCCCGCCGCCGCCGGCCGCGTGCAAGCCACGCAGTCGGGCATCGTGCAGGCCGGGCCGGGTGGGTTGCCACACCTCGGCCAAAAGGTCGTGCAGGGTCAGGTGCTGGCTTACCTGGCACCGCAGGTCAGCGGCCTGGAGCGCGCTGGCACGCAGGCCCAATTGGCCGAGCTGAACGGGCAGCTGGTGGTCGCCGAACAGAAAGTACAGCGCTACGCCCAACTCGAAGGCAGCGTGCCGCAGAAAGAGATCGACGCGGCCCGCGCCGAAGCCGCCAGCCTGGCCCTGCGCCGGCAGGCGCTATCGGCCGGCCTGGGCGGGCGCGTGGCCTTGGTCGCACCGGTGCCCGGCGTCATCAGCAGCAATGCGGTCGTCGCTGGTCAGGTGGTGGAAACACGCGAACTGCTGTTCGAACTGGTTCGTCCCGACCGGCTGTTGGTGCAGGCACTGGCGTACGACACCCGAGTTGTGGCCGACATCGAACAGGCCACGGCGCTGACCGCTGGCAAGGAGCCATTGCGCTTGAGTTTTTTAGGTGCCGGCCTGCAACTGCGCGAGCAGGCGATTCCGTTGCAGTTCCGGATCACCCCGCCGGTGCCGGCGCTGGCTGTCGGGCAGCCGCTGACGGTGGTGATCGCGACAAAGTCCCGGGTCAAGGGCTACGCGGTGCCGCAGGCGGCGGTGATGCAAAACGCTGCCAACGAAACCGTCGTGTGGGTGCATGAATCGGCCGAACGCTTCAAGCCGCGCAGGGTGCAGGCGCAGGTGCTGGATGCAACGCGCTCGGTGGTCACCACAGGCCTTATGCCCGGTGAACGCGTGGTCGTGCAGGGCGCGCCCCTGCTGGCGCAGGTCCGCTGAAGCGGCAAGGACAGCGGAGCCCTCATGTTCAAGGCCATCATTGACACCAGCCTCAGCCAGCGTTTGCTGACGCTGGCCTTCGCCATCATCCTGATGGTCTATGGCGGGCTTGTGCTCAAGGGCACGCCGATCGACGTTTTCCCCGACCTCAACAAGCCTTCGATCACCCTGCTCGCCGAGGCCGGCGGCATGGCACCCGAAGAGGTGGAGCAACTCGTCACCTTCCCGATCGAAACCACGATGAACGGCATGCCGGGCGTCAGCCGCGTGCGCTCGGTCTCGGGCATCGGCCTGGCCGTGGTGACAGTGGAATTCGAGTGGGGCAGCGACGTCTACCTCAACCGCCAGCAGGTGGCTGAACGGCTGGCGCTGGTGCGTGAGCAACTGCCCCCTGGCGTGACGCCGCAGATGGGCCCCATCAGCTCGATCATGGGCGAGATCATCCTGCTGGCGCTGCCGGTGGACCCGGCCAAGGCCAGCCCGATGCAGGCCCGCGAGTACGCCGACTGGGTGCTGCGGCCGCGCCTGCTCACGCTGCCCGGCGTGGCGCAGGTGATCCCCATCGGTGGCGAGGTCAAGCAGTACCGCGTCGAGCCCGACAGCACGCGCATGGCGACGCTGGGCGTGACGCTGGAGCAGGTCAAAACCGCGCTCGAAGGCTTTGCCGCCAACACCAGCGGTGGTTTTCTCGACGCCCAGGCCAAGGAGTTTCTGATCCGCCAGATTGGCCGCACGGCCAAGCTGTCGGACCTGCAGAAGGTCACCGTCGCCGTCAACAACGGCCAGCCTATTGCGCTGTCGCAGGTGGCCGACGTGCGGCTGGCCGCCGGCATCAAGCGCGGCGACGCCAGCTACCAGGGCAAGCCGGCGGTGATCTTGTCGGTGCAGAAGCAGCCGGCCGCCGACACGGTGAAGCTCACGCGCGCGATCGAAGCCGCGCTGGCAGACCTGAGCAAGAGCCTGCCGCCCGGCATCCAGCCGCCGCAGACCCTGTTCAAGCAGGCCGACTTCATTGAACACTCGATCGCCAACGTCGCCGAAGCCTTGCGCGACGGCGCCATCATGGTGGCGCTGGTGCTCTTCGCGTTCCTGTTGAACGTGCGCACCACGATCATCTCGCTGACCGCCATCCCGGTGTCGATTCTGGCCACCGTGCTGGTCTTCAAGTACTTCGGGCTAACGATCAACACGATGACACTCGGCGGGCTGGCCATCGCCATCGGCGAACTGGTCGATGACGCGGTGGTCGGGGTCGAAAACGTGCTGCGCCGGCTGAAACTGAACGCTGCGGCGGCCGAGCCGAAGCCGGCCATCGAGGTCATCGCCTCTGCCACGCTTGAAGTGCGTTCGGCGATCGTCTATGCCACGCTGATCATCGTGCTGGTGTTCGTGCCGCTGTTTGCCCTGCCCGGCATCGAAGGGCGCCTGTTCACGCCGCTGGGGGTGGCCTACATCGTGTCCATTCTGGCAAGCATGTTCGTCTCGGTGTCGATCACGCCGGTGATGGCCTACTACCTGCTGGCCCAGCCGCGTCCGCTTGTGTCCCCCGCCAGGGGCCGCTGGTGGCAGTTTTGGAAGTGGGGTGCCGGTGGCGCAGACCACGGGGTGGATCACGACAGTGACAGCCCGCTGGTGCGGGTGCTGAAACGCTGGGACGCACGCCTGCTCGAATGGTCGTTCGACCGCGCACGCGGGGTGGTGGCGCTGGCAGCGCTGGCCGTCATCGTCGCCGCGGCCAGCGTGCCTTACTTCGCACGGGCTTTCCTGCCCCCGTTCAACGAAGGCACGTTGACGGTGAGCCTGCTGCTCAACCCGGGCACCTCACTGGCCGAATCGAACCGCGTCGGCACGCTGGCCGAGCAGTTGGCGATGCAGGTGCCCGAGGTCATCAAGGTGGGGCGGCGCACCGGTCGGGCCGAGCTCGACGAACATGCAGAGGGCGTGCACTCCACCGAAATGGACGTCGACCTGAGGGCCTCGGCGCGCAGCCGCGACCAGATCACGCAAGACCTGCGCACGCGCCTGGCGGCGCTGCCGGCGGTGGTCAACGTGGGCCAGCCGATCTCGCACCGCCTTGACCACCTGCTGTCGGGCGTGCGCGCACAGATCGCCGTCAAGGTCTACGGCGAAGACCTGGACACCTTGCGCGGCCTGGCGTCGGGGCTGCGCGAGCGCCTGGCCACCATTCCCGGCATCACCGACCTGCAGATCGAAAAGCAGGTGCTGATTCCGCAGCTCAAGGTGCGCCTGGACTACGACAAGGCCGCCACCTACGGCGTGGCGCCAGGCCATGTGCTCGAGTCCCTGGAAACCTTGATCGAGGGCGCCCGGGTGACGCAGATCATCGAAGGCAACCGGCGTTTCGACCTGGTGCTGCGTCTGCCCGACAGCGAGCGTGGCCAGCGCGGCCTGCAGAATCTGCTCATCGAGACGCCACGCGGCCGCGTGCCGCTGTCGGCATTGGCCAGCATCGAAGAAGGTGACGGCCCCAACCAGATCAGCCGCGAAAACACGCGCCGGCGCATCGTGCTGTCAGCCAACAGCGATGGCAGCGACATGGGCAAGATCATCGAGCGCATCCGCGCCGAGGTGGCGGCCAGCCCGTTGCCGGCCGGCTACAGCGTGGCGCTCGAAGGCCAGTTCCAGGCCCAGGAGCAGGCCACTCGACTCATCGGCCTACTGTCGCTGGTGTCGCTGGCGATGATCTTCCTGGTGCTGTACAGCCGCTACCGGTCGACCACGCTGGCGCTGATGATCATGAGCAACATCCCGCTGGCCCTGGTGGGCAGCGTGGTGGCGCTGTGGTTGTCGGGGCAACCGCTGTCGGTGGCGGCGCTGTCGGGTTCATCACGCTGGCCGGCATCAGCACGCGCAACGGCATCCTGAAGATCAGCCATTACATCAACCTGTGCGCCTTCGAAGGCGAGGTGTTCGGC
>JAYSYB010000176.1:0-2033 GCA_043716775.1 Rubrivivax sp. | reverse complement strand
TCGCCTGCCGTGTCGGGCACATCATGGCCGGGCGGGCTGTCGCCCCGCACGATCAGCACACGCAGACCGCGCCAGTCACGCGGTGCCAATTGCTGCCACACGGTTTGCGAGTCAAACTGCTGCGCACCAGCGGGCGGCGTGTCGATCTGCGCCTCAGGCACGCCGGCAGCGCGCAGCGCTTTCGCCGTGCCGGGGCCAGGCGCCATCCAGCGCAAGGTCGTGGGCCAAACGAAATCGGGCATCCGCGCCGTCAATGCTTCGTTATTAATAGCACCTGAGGCAGTCGAATCGGCGACTAGCGGTTGATTTGACTTGAAAAAGAAGCTGGCAGCGTTGCCACTGACAAAAAAACACGCTGCGTAATCTGCCAATGACGCCCAGGCGCGCTGCAGCGCCAGCGCGCTGCCAGGTGCCTGTGCCGGGCCAATGTCTATCAGCGGCAATGCGTCCACGTCAAACCCGGCGCGCCGCAGCGGCTCCACCCAGGCCGGTGCATCGGCAGCAGGTCGGGTGACGATGACGCGTGTGGTCACGCGCGGTCGGGCAGATCAAGAGACGCGTTGAAGGGGGCTGCGTCTGGCGCCGAAGCGGTGTCGTTGGTGGCCCAGACCGCACCATTGGCGCGCAGCTCGGCGGCAACCGCTTCTCCGAGCGCCTCGGCCGAGGCGAAATCATGAACCGGCGCGGTCTGGTCGGCGCGTACCAGCGGTGTGGGTGGCAAACTGGCGGCCACATCGGGCGCGACCAGTTCGCCCCAGGCGGCTTGCAGACGCATCGGTGGCGAGCCAGCCGCGTCAGGGCGGCCCGTCGCCACGCTGAAGTCCGTGAAGGCAGCCAGCGGCATCGAGCAGCTGCCGCCCATGGCGCGCGACACGGTGCGCTCCGCTGTCACCGCCAGCCAGGTCGGCATGTGGGCCAGGGCGGCCAGCGCCGCGCGCAAATCGGTACGGTCGGCACGCACTTCAATGCCCAACGCACCCTGTCCGGCGGCTGGCAGCATGTCCGCCATGTCAAACGCGCCGCGAATACGGCCGGCAAGGTTCAGGCGCTTCAGCCCGGCCGCCGCCAGCACGATGGCGTCATATTGCCCTTCGTCGAGTTTGCGCAGGCGCGTGTCCAGGTTGCCGCGCAGGGGCGTGATGTTCAGGTCGGGTCGCAGCGCGCGCAGCAGCACCAGCCGGCGCAAGCTGGATGTGCCAACCACGGCGCCATGCGGCAGGTCGCTCAAGCGTTCAAAACGGTTGGACACAAAGGCGTCACGCGGGTCTTCGCGCTGCAGCACGCAGGCCAGTACAAAACCGTCGGGCAGGTTCATCGGCACGTCTTTGAGGGAATGCACCGCCAAATCGGCCCGGCCCTCGGCCAGGGCGATCTCGAGCTCTTTGACAAACAGGCCCTTGCCGCCCACCTTGCTCAGCGAACGGTCCAGGATCTGGTCACCCAGAGTGGTCATACCCAGCAGCGTGACGCGCCAGCCCAGACGGGTTTCCAGCAACGCCTTGACATGCTCGGCCTGCCACATCGCCAGCCGGCTTTCACGTGTGGCGATGGTGACATTGACGGTCACGGGGTGGGGAGGGCAAGCAGCATCTGGCACGGTGAACCTGTGGAAAATCTTGGGGGGCAAATGCTAGCATGACGCCTTCTGTCAACAAGGTGACCCCATGGCAAAACCACCGGCGCTTGAGAGCCACCCGACCGCGCCCACCACAGGCTCCGCCGGGGCGGTATCGGCACTCAGGAACACCCAGCAAAACGAGCGCCCGCTGCTTGATGACATCCGTTTGCTGGGCCGCCTGCTGGGCGATGTGATTCGCGAACAGGATGGCGTGGCCGCTTACGAGCTGGTCGAGCAGACCCGGCTGCTGTCGGTGGCTTTCCGGCGTGACGCTGACGAAGGTGCCGACAAGGCTCTTAAAAAAATGCTCAAGGCCTTGTCGGGTGACCAGACCGTCAGCGTCATCCGGGCCTTTACCTATTTCAGCCACTTGGCCAATCTGGCCGAAGACCGCCACCACATCCGCCGCCGCACG
>JAYSYB010000175.1:0-6355 GCA_043716775.1 Rubrivivax sp. | reverse complement strand
TGGCCGCCACCGGCTGGTTCAACCGCGACTACCTTCAGCACCTGGTGGATGCCCACCAGAATGAATCTCGCGACTACAGCGCGCCGCTGTGGGCGCTGCTGATGTTCGAGGCCTTCTTGCGCAATGTGGTGGATGGTGATGGCGCCGTGTTGTCGGTGCCCGCTGCCACGGCACCGGGCGCAGCGCTCGTTTGAGCGAAGCTCAAGCCGTGGCGACACTGGCATTGGCGCCCATGGGCGCGGCCCGGCCCTTGCGTATCCTGGTTTTCTCGACGCTGTACCCCAGCGAGGTCAGGCCAGGGCACGGTGTGTTTGTCGAGACGCGCCTGCGCGAGCTGTTGTCCAGCGGCCAGGTGCAGGCCAAGGTGGTGGCGCCCGTGCCGTGGTTCTATTCGACAGATCCTCGCCACGGCGCGCGTGCCCTGATGGCGGCAACCCCCCGGTCTGAGCACCGTCACGGCATCGAGGTGCTGCACCCGCGCTACCCGCTGCCGCCGCACATTGGACAGAACATTGCGCCCTTTGTACTGGCGCTTGGCGCCTGGTCAGCGGTGCGGCGGCTGGTGCGGGAGGGCTTCGACTTCGACCTCATCGACGCCCATTTCTACTACCCCGACGGCGTGGCCGCGGCCCTGCTGGCGCGCTGGTTCGGCAAGCCCCTGGTCATCACCGCCCGGGGTTCCGATCTCAACGTGTTCGGCCGCGACGCCTTGCCGCAGGCGCTGATGCGCTGGGCCGGCAACGTGGCCGACCACTCTGTGGGTGTGTGCCAGGCCCTGGTCGACGTGCTGCGAGGCTGGGGGGTTGATGGCCGCCGCTTGCAGGTCATTCGAAACGGCGTCGACATCGACCGTTTTCAGCCCGTGGCGCAGGCGCAGGCGCGCACGCAGCTGGGGCTTTCGGGCGAGCCCTTGCTGATCTCGGTGGGTCACCTGGTCGAGGTCAAGGGCCACGACCTGACACTGGATGCGCTGGCCCTGCTGTTGCCGCGCTGGCCCGGTGCGCGGCTGTGTTTTGTGGGTGACGGGCCGCTGCGCGGCAAGCTGCAGGCCCAGGCGGCCGCCCTCGGACTGACCGACCGGGTGAGTTTTGCCGGTGCCGTGCCCAACGACCAACTGGCCACCTGGTACAGCGCTGCCGATGTGATGGTGCTGGCCTCGCGAAGCGAGGGCTGGGCCAATGTGCTGCTCGAATCGATGGCCTGCGGCACACCGGTGGTCGCCACCGCCGTGGGGGGCACGGCCGAGGTCGTGGCCACGCTGTCCGTCGGCCGGCTGGTAGCCCCCGGTGATCCCGCCGCCATCGCGCAAGGCGTGGCAGCCTTGTTGGACAGCCCCGCGGACAGGGCCGCCGTGCGCACCTATGCCGAAGGTTTTGGCTGGCGCGAAACCACCGATGCCCAACTGCGGATGTTCAGAGCGCTGCTGGCCCAGGCCCCGGTGGCCGCCGCGGCGCGCAAGTCGACAACAACGCCATGAAGATCCTCCATGTTTTCGACCATTCCCTGCCGATGCAGGACGGCTATGCCTACCGAAGCCGCGCGATCCTGCTCAACCAGCGCTTGCGCGGCTGGCAGACGGCCCATGTCACCAGCCTGAAGCACGCCGCCGAATCGTCGGTCGAGGAGGCGGGCGGCCTGCGCTTCTACCGCACGGTCGGGCGCGGTGGCTGGGCGGCGCGGCTGCCGCTGGTCGGCAGCCCCATCGAGGTGGTGTCGACCTTGCGCCAGCGCCTGGCCGAGGTCGCCGAAATCGAATGCCCCGACATCATCCACGCCCATTCGCCGTCGCTGAACGGGCTGGCGGCCCTGTCGGTGGCGCGCCGGCGTGGTGTGCCCTTGGCCTATGAGGTGCGCGCATTCTGGGAAGACGCGGCGGTCGACCAGGGCACGGCCCGCCAGGGTGACCTGCGCTACCGCGCCACCGCAGCGTCCGAGACGTATGTGCTGCGGCGTGCCGACGCGGTGTTCACCATCTGCGACGGCCTGCGCCGCGAGATGCTGGGGCGCGGCATCGCGGCCGACAAGCTGACCGTGATACCCAACGCCGTCGAGGTCGACGCCTACCGCTTCGCGCCACCGCCCGACGACGCCTTGGCGGCATCGTTGGGCCTGCAAGGCCGCTTCGTGCTGGGCTTTATCGGGTCGTTCTATGCCTACGAAGGCCTGGATCTGCTGCTGCAGGCCTTCACGCGCATCGCCGCGGCCGTGCCGCAGGCCAGCCTGCTGCTGGTCGGTGGCGGCATCGAGGACACCGCCCTGCGTGAACAGGCCCGGCAGCTGGGCATTGCCGACCGGGTCGTCTTCACCGGCCGGGTGCCGCATGACACGGTCGATCGCTACTACAGCCTGTTGGATCTGGCGCTGTTTCCGCGCCATTCGATGCGCCTGACCGAGACCGTCACGCCACTGAAACCGCTGGAGGCCATGGCCATGGGCACGGTCTGCGTCGCCTCCGATGTCGGTGGCCATCGCGAGCTGATCGCCGACGACGAGACCGGGTTCCTGTTTCGTGCCGGGGATGCGCAAGCCCTGGCCGATACCGTGACCCGGCTAGCGGGGGACTCATCTGCGCTGGCCCGTGTGCGCGGCGCCGGGCGTCGTTTTGTCGAGCAGCAGCGCAGCTGGGCTGCCAGCGTGGCGCGTTATGCGCCGGTCTATGAGCGATTGGCCGCGTCGCGCGCGCGCGCCTGAGCGATGCGTTGGTACACCTCGGTCAGCCTGAACACGAAGCCGTGCTTGCGGTAGAAGTAGGCCAGGCCTTTCAGGTGCTCACGGAACGACCGGCTCCGCCATGACCGGCGGCTGATCTCCTGTGCATGGTGCGTGGCCACCACGCCGGGCAGGTAGACCACGCGAAGGCCTGACAACGCGGTGCGCAGGCAGTAGTCGACGTCTTCCGGGGCGTAGAAGATGCGCTCGTCCAGCAACCCGATGCGGCTGATGAGCGTGCGCGGCAGCATCCAGAACGCGCTGACCGCGTAGTCCACGTCCCGCGGTGTCTCGCCCAGGGCCTGGCTGCCCTCTTGCGCCTCCATCTCGCGCAAGTGAAGAAAGCGTCTGATCTTGTGGGTCAGCGTCGGGTACACGTCCACCGTCTTCTGGTAGCGCCCGCTCGGGAAGCGCAGTTGCGGTGCCGCGATGCCCACGTCAGGGTGGTCACGCACAAACTGCAACACCTTGCCGAAGGTGCCACGCGTCTTGATCTCGATGTCCGAGTCGAGGATGGCCAGGAACTCACCCTGCGCCATGCGCAAACCGATGTTGCGAGAAAACGTGGTGCCGGTGTTGTGGCCCAGCGGGATCACCGTCAGCGAAGCACGGGCCAGGCGGCTCAACACGTCGAGCGTGCCGTCGCTGGAGCCGTTGTCGATGACCAGGACTTCATGGCTCAGCCCCGAGGATTCGAGGTCTGCAAAAACCGAAGTCAAGCAAGATTCGACGTAGGCGGCCGAATTCCAGGTCAGCAGGATGCAGGTCAGGTTCACGGGGGATCTAGGTTCTGGTCTGGTTGGAGGGTCGTGCCTGGCTGCCCGCCCAGAGAGTCCACGGTTGGCTCAGACGCAACGGGTTGATCTGTACCAGCCAGCCGCAAGGCCGCCATCCGGCACGCGCAAAGGCCGCCAGTGAAGGCGTGTTGGAGTGCCAGATGCGGGCATAGAGTTTCTTGAACCCCCGCCCCAGGACAGCTTGGGAAGACTGAGCGATCAGTGCTGATGCGACGCCGCGGCCGCGATGGGTGGCTGCGGTCACGATGTGCACCAGTTTTGCTGCCTGCGCATCGATCGGCCAGCTGCGCCGCGTCTGGTAACGCTGACCATGCCAGTAGAAGGTCAGACCCACCAGTTGTGGCCCATCGAAGCAACCGAACGCGAGGGAATCTTCGCCGAAGTACCAGCCCGCCGCCTTCAATTCGGGCGCCACCGCCGGCCCGGCCAGCTCACTTGCTTGCAGCGCCCTGACCTGCAGCGGTCCGCTGGGCGTCTCACTCGACCGCGTGTCGAATTGCCAGATTCGGTAGAGCGCGTAGTCACCCAGCAAGGCGTGTGCGAGGCGGCGGATAACGGCGATCATGTTGCCGCCGTGCGCCCGAAGCGCATCCATCGTCTGATTTTGACCTTCAGGTCGTGGTCGTCCAGCCAGCGACCAAGCGCCTCTGTCAGTCGCCCAAAGCCCAGGTGCAGACGAACCAGCAAGTGGTGGCCCAGCGTGGGCGTCAACAAGGCGATGTTGGCGCAATCCAGATGGTTGGTCGCAAACAGGCGCTTGTGCGCTGATTCGCCCTCGGTGAAGTCGAAGTAGCGGAACCGCTGCTCCTGGAACAAACTCTCCAGTGCGAACCATTGCAGCACCGTGCCGACGGACAGCCGCAGGTAGGCGGGGTCGTAGCCCAGGAACGCGTATTCGACTATGCCGTCGCGGACCGGGCAGAACAGATAGGAAACCGGCCGCTCGCCGTCAAACAACAAGAAAGCCCGCACGTTGTCTGCCATGGCGAGCTGCCTGGCTTGCAGGAGGTAAGCCGGGTCTTCGGGCAGGCCGGCATCGAGCAGGCGCTCCTGGTAGGTCTTGGCCGACACCTGACGCGCCAGCGTCCAGAAGCGGTCCAGCGAATCAGGTTGCGTGAAGCGTTCCCAGCGGACCTGGCCATTGCCGTGCTCAGTGAACTTCTTCACCTTGCGCCGCAGAGTCGCCAGCGTCTTGCCCGAGAACTTCTGCTTGTAGGCATCGAAACTCTGGGCCATGTCGATGTAGTGGCGCGGAAAACACTGCATCACGTAACGCAGCATCCGGCGCCCGTCCAAGGCGACAGGGTCGAAGCCCGTGCGCGTCTCGGTGGCAGCGATCGATCGCAACAGCAAGCCAGCACAGCCCGCCGGAAGATCGGGTAGATCCGCAGCAGCGGACGGATCCTGGTCGAGACCAAAACCCCGCACCAGCAACGGCCGTCGAACGCGCAACAAGGTCCAGTCGCTGAGCTGGAAGCGGAAGGCCACCGACTTGGCTTCGCTCATGCGTAGGTCCGTCGCCAGGCTTGCTCGGCCATCCGAAGCCCGGTTCGCCAAAGCGGCGAGCTCAGCGGGCGCGCGGGCGGCTCGGTTGCCATGGGGAGCTGGCCATCGCGAAGGCCCCGCACCCGAAAGCAGTCGGCGTGGCGTTCAAGAAATGCGCAAAGGCGTTGCAGGCGGCGGACCACCGTCTTGTCGACCGACTGTTGGTTGGAAGTGAGCAGTTCGAAATTGTGCGAAAGGATCATGAAACTTTGGTGACCTGATGCCAGCGCTTGCCACAGCAGGTGCTCCAGCTCGGGCCATGAGCAAGCGGTCAATTGGGCGTGCCTCAGCCCTCGGCCGTCCCGGTAAACCGTCATCGGCAGTTCCAGCACCGCACCGATCTGACGCGGCTGATCGAGCAGCGCGGCAGGGCTGACGCCGCTGGTCGGGCCGAACATGCTGGCGTTGTAGCTGCAGTCGACGTAGATCCGTTGGCTGGCCAGTGCCGTCAGCGTGTCCTGGTTGAAGGCGAAGCTGCCAGCCCGGAATGCGGTGGGGCGCGGCGCGCCGGCCTGTTGCAGCCAGTCAATGCCAACGCCGAGCAGCTGCGTCTGTTCTGCCAGGTTGAAGTGTCGAAGATGTTGTCGCTTGCCGCTCACGTTGGGCAGCAGCGGCTCAAGGCATTCGTCTACCCATTCGGTGTGCAAGTGCAACTGCACCTCGTGTCCGCTACCTTCGATCAACCCCACGATCTCGGTGAGTGGCGCCCTGCCGAAACGGCCTGAAAAGAGGGGTTCGACGAAGCAGACGGCCTTCAGCCCATGGTCGGCCAGCAACTGCAACTGAAAAGGCAGGCCATGACTGCCGCCAGGCCCGTAGATGTAGCGCTTGAACGCATCCGGAAACTTGCTATCAATGTCCTGCCAGCCACCGCACCAAACCTCGACATCGACGCTGAAGATTACATCTAGCATGGCGGAGTCTTGTGGGCGATCGATGGTTGCATCAGGTGCGGTGCGTGCTGACATCCGGGCCCGCTGGCAGAACTTTGTCGCAGCGGCGAGTGGTGCGCCACACAGCGCGAGACCGACCATGAGTATCAATGCAGCGCACCGGGCCGGACCGTGATTGATCGCGCAGGATCTGCCGCAGCGCAGTCTCTGGCCGTGCGCGGGTGTCGTTAAGATGGCGCACTTTATCAGCGGCCACCGATGTTTTCCCCACTTCTGAACCTGCTGTCGCCCGCTGGCAAATCCGCGCGATTGTCGATCCTGATCTTTCACCGCGTGCTGCCTGAACCGGACGCGCTGCAGCCGGATGTTGTTGACGCTCGGCAGTTTGATGCCACGTGCCAATGGTTGAAA
>JAYSYB010000174.1:0-6359 GCA_043716775.1 Rubrivivax sp. | reverse complement strand
CGCGGCGCAGCATCTCGCGCACCTGGTTGCGCAGGTCCACCGCCAGGTCGGCCTGCGACAAGGCAATGGTTTCGTTCTGGCACACCAGGCAGCGCAGTTGGCTGGCGATGCGCATCACCTGGGCTTCGAGCACCGGGTCGGCCGAGGCCGGGGCGGCTTCGCGCGCGGCCGCAGGGCCGGTGGCGGAGGCCAGCAGCGCGCAGGCCAACAGCAGGCCCGCGATGGCAGCCCAAAGCCGGCGGCCGGCCGGCCGGCCAGGCCCGCCAAGCCTTCGGCCAGCGCGCAGTTCAAGCACCGGCATTGAGTTCTTTCAGCAGAGGTTCGATGCGTTCGCGCACCACAGCGGGGGTCAACGGGCCGGTGTGTTTCAGGCGCACGATGCCCTGGCGGTCGATGATGAAAGTCTCGGGCACGCCGTAAACGCCAAAGTCGATGCCCACGCGCCCGTCGGCGTCGACCAGCGTCGCGCGGTAGGGGTTGCCCAGGCTGGCCAGCCAGCCCCGGGCCGCTGTGCCGGTGTCCTTGTAGTTCAGCCCGTAGACCGCCACCAGTTGGCGCCGCGCGATGTCGATGACCAGCGGGTGCTCTTCGCGGCAAGGCGCGCACCACGAGGCCCAGACGTTGAGCATCCAGACCTTGCCCAGCAGGTCTTCACGGCTCACCGTCTGACTGGCATCGTCCAGGCGCGGCAGCACAAAGGCCGGCGCCGGCTTGCCGATCAGCGGTGAAGGCACCTCGCGCGGGTTCAGGCCCAGGCCAATGGCCAGAAAGCCCACGATGACGGCAAACAGCGCCATCGGCAGCAGGAACTTCAGGCTCTTCATCGCGCGGCGCTCGAGGCCGCTGCGCCTTCCAGGTTGGCCGGCTGGGCCGCCGCGGTGCCGCGCGCGCGGTAGCGCCGGTCCGTCACCGCCAGCACGCCACCCAGGCCCATGAACAGACAACCCACCCAGATCCAGGACACAAAGGGCTTGACCCAGATGCGCACCAGCCAGGTCTGGCCCTCAATGACCTCGCCCATCTGCACATACAGGTCACCCTGGATGCGCGAGTCGATCGCGGCTTCGGTCATGGGGTTGCGCTGCACACGGTAGACACGCTTTTCGGGGTACATGTCCGATACAGCGCGGCCGTCGCGCGTGACGACCAGGTGGCCGCGCACAGCGTTGTAGTTGGGGCCCCGCACATCCTGCGCGCCCATGTAGGTGAAGGTGTAGCCATTGACCGTGGTGCTGTCGCCGGGGCTCATGGCCACGTCACGTTCCACGTCGTACGTGCCAACCATGGTGACGCCAAAGATGAACACCGCCACGCCCAGGTGGGCCACCATCATGCCGGCGGTGGCGCGCGGCACCTGGCCCAGGCGCTGCAGCACCTTGGCACGCACACCGCCGGCAGGGCGCACACGCTCCCACAGTTCGGTGGCCACCGAGGCCACGATCCAGAAAGCCATCAGCAGGCCCATTACCGAGCCCAGCGTGATCTTTCCGCCCAGCCAGGCCGCCAGCGCGGCGCTGACCACCGTGACCCCCGCAGCCCAGCGCAGGCGCTTGCTCAGCGCCGGCAGTTCGTCGTTTTTCCAGCGCGCCAGCGGGCCCACACCCATGAAGAACACCAGCACCGCCATGATGGGCACAAACACGGCGTTGAAGTAGGGCGCGCCGACGGAGATCTTGCCCAGGCCCAGCGCATCCAGGATCAACGGGTACAGCGTGCCCAGCATGACCGCCGCCGTGGCCACCACCAGCAGCACGTTGTTGGCCAGCAGCAGGGTTTCGCGCGACAGCGTCGAAAAGCGCGTGCCCAGGCCCACGCTGGGTGCACGCCAGGCAAACAGGGCCAGCGCCGCGCCCACCGTGATGCCCAGCATGATCAGGATGAAGAGGCCGCGTGCCGGGTCGCTGGCGAAAGAGTGCACCGACGTGATGACGCCCGAGCGCACAAGGAAGGTGCCCAGCAGCGACAGTGAGTAGGCCATGATGGCCAGCAGCACCGTCCACGACTTGAAGCTGCCGCGCTTTTCAGTCACAGCCAGCGAGTGGATCAGCGCCGTGGCCACCAGCCACGGCATGAAGGACGCGTTTTCCACCGCGTCCCAGAACCACCAGCCGCCCCAACCCAGTTCGTAGTACGCCCACCAACTGCCCAAAGCAATGCCGAAGGTGAGAAAGGTCCAGGCCACCGTGACCCAGGGCCGGCTCCAGCGCGCCCACTGGGCATCGAGGTTGCCGCCGATCAGCGCCGCCACGGCAAAAGCAAAGGCCACCGACATGCCGACATAACCCATGTAGAGCATGGGCGGATGGAAGATCATGCCCGGGTCCTGCAACTGCGGGTTGAGGTCGCGGCCGTCCAGCGGCATGGGGAACAGGCGCTCGAAGGGGTTGGAGGTGAGCAGCACAAAGAGCAGGAAGCTCAGGGTCAACAAACCCATCACCGCCAGGATGCGCGCCAGCACCGCTTGCGGCAGGCTGCGGCTGAAGGTGGCCACGGCCCAGGCCCAGCCGGCCTGCATCAAGAGCCACAGCAGCAGCGAGCCTTCATGGCTGCCCCAGGACGCGGCGATGCGGTACATCAGCGGCAGCGCGCTGTTGGAATGCTGGGCCACGTTGAGCACCGAATAGTCGTTGCGCACAAAGCTGGTCATCAGGCACAGGTAGCTGAAGACGATCAGCGCCAGTAGCACATGGGTGGCCGGCTTGGCCAGGGCCATCCAGTCGGCGCGGCCCTGCTTGGCGCCCACCAGGGGCACGGTGCCCAGCACCAAGGTCACGCCCACGGCCAGCCACAGCGCAAAGTGTCCCAGTTCAGGGATCATGGCTGCTTCTCTGCGGCGGCCTGGGGTGCGATGGTCTCACCCAGCCGCGACTGCCCCTTTTGTGCCCGCTTCAGCGCGTCGGCGGCTTCGGGCGGCATGTAGTTTTCATCGTGCTTGGCCAGCACCTCGCGCGCCACGAACACGCCGCTTTCCAGCTGCCCTTGCGCGACCACACCTTTGCCCTCTTTGAAGAGGTCGGGCAGGATGCCGACATAGCGCACCGGCACCGTCTTGGCGGTGTCGGTGACGACGAAGTTCACCGCCACACCGTCGCGCTTGACGCTGCCACTTTCCACCAGCCCGCCGAGGCGGAAAGTGCGGTTGGCCGGCGCTTCCTTGGATGCCACCTGCGACGGCGAATAGAAGAACACAAGGTTGCTCTGGAAGGCGTTGAACACCAACGCCACGATGGCGCCCACCGAGACCAGCACACCGCCGGCAATGGCCAGGCGTTTTTGACGGGGTTTCATGAATGCGGCTCCGCCGCGGCGCGCGCGGCAACAAGTGCGCCAACAAGGGCCAGGCGGCGGCGCCGTGCGGCAAGGAAAGGTTCCAGGGTCATCAGCAGCAGGGCGCCGCCGTAGCTGCCCCACACATACAGACCGTAGCCACCCATGTGGATGAAGTCGGCGATGCTGTTCCAGGCCATCAGGCAGCCTCCTGAAGGCCATCAACCAACCGGTCAGCAACCCAGGCGGTATGGCGTTCACGTTCCAGGATGATGGCGCGAGCGCGCGTGAAGATCACCGCGAAAGAGTAAGCCCAGCAGGCGAGTGTCATCAACAGCATTGCCGCCAGCATGGTGCTGGCCATCTTGGGCGCGGCTGTCAGGCTGATGGTGGCACCCTGGTGCAACGTGTTCCACCAGCGCACCGAGAAATAGATGATCGGGATGTTGACCACCCCCACCAGCGCCAGCAGCGCGCCGGCCTGGTCGGCACGGCGCAGGTCGTCGATGGCACCCACCAGGGCCAGGTAGCCGAGGTACAGGAAGAGCAGGATCAGTTCAGACGTGAGGCGAGCGTCCCATACCCAATAAGTGCCCCAGGTCGGCTTGCCCCAGAGCGCGCCGCTCCACAGCGCCAACACCGTGAACATGGCGCCGGTGGGCGCGATGGCACGCGCCAGCATTGACGCCATGCGCGCTTTGAAGGCCCAGCCGATCGCCGCCCAAAAGGCCATGGCCAGGTACAACAGCATCGACATCCAGGCCGCTGGCACGTGGATGAAAATGATGCGGTAGGCGTCGCCCTGCGTGGCGTCGGTGGGGGCGACGAAGAAGCCGATGTACAGCGCGCTGCCGGTCAGCAGCAGCGTGGCGGCCCACAGCCAGGGCAGCAACGCGCCGGCCAGCGCGTCAAAGCGCGCGGGGGCGGCGAAAGTGGTGAATCGCAAGCGGGGTGCCATCAGGCAAGCGAAGCAGGAAGCAAAGCCGTCATTCCGCGGGTCTATTCAGTAGAAATGCGCAGCGCCGCCGCCGTCGCCCACGGCGCGCCCAGCGCGGTGGCGATGAGCAGCGCGCCGAGCAGCGAAAAATGCCCGGACGGCGACAGCCCGGCTTCCACCGCCGCCACCGCCGCTGCACCGAAGATCAGCGCCGGCACCGCCAGCGGCAGCACGATCAGGATCAGCAGCATGCCGCCTCCGCGCAGCCCCAGCGTGAGCGCCGCGCCCAGGCCGCCGAGCAAACTCAGGATGGGCGTGCCCAGCAGCAGGCTGACGATGAGCGCGCCGAGCGCGGCCCCCGACAGCCCGAACATCAGCCCCACCAGCGGCGCCGCCACGATCAGCGGCAGGCCGTGCGTGAGCCAGTGTGCGGCGCACTTCGCGGCCGCGACGACCAGCGCCGACTGCGGCGCCAGCAGCATCTGGTCGAGCGAACCGTCGGCCAGGTCGGCGGCATAGAGATGCTGCACCGACAGCATGCTGGCCAGCAGCGCGGTGACCCAGGCGATGCCGGGCGCCATCGTGCGCAGGGTCTGCGGTTCTGGCCCCACGCCAAGCGGGAAGAGGCTTGCCGAAACGATGAAAAACGCCACCGGCAGCAGCGCCTCCACCGGGCGGCGTTGGACCAGCCGCAAGTCGCGCAGCAGGATGGCCAGGAAGAGGGCCCTCATACGGGAAGGTCAACGGGAAGGTCACCAGGGAAATCATGGCGCAGGTTCAGGGCCCAAAAAGGCGGCGCAGCAGCGCAACCCGCCATCATGCCGCAAGCGCCGCATTGCCCAGGTCAAGCTGGCTGGGTGCGGGGCTATCCAGCGACAGCGTCTGGTGGCTGGTGAGCAACGTGCTACCGCCTGACGCGGCATGGGCCGCCAGCAAGGTGTTCAGGCGGCGCACGCCGTCGTCGTCCAGCGCGTCGAAGGGTTCGTCCAGCAGCCACACCGAGGGTGGCTGAGGCAGCGCCAGCCGCGCCAGGGCCACCCGGCGGCGCTGGCCCTGACTGAGCGTGCGCACCGCTCGCCCGGCCAGCGCTGCCACGCCCAGCTGCGCCAGCGCATCCTTCAGTTGCGCCGGGCTGCACAGGTGGCCCTGCAGCTGCGCCAGGAAACGCAGCGACTCGGCCACCGTCAGGTCTTCTTTCAGAGCGTTGGCATGGCCGATGAACAGCAGCTGCGCGCGCCAGGCCGCGCCAGCGTCCGGCAGCGGCACGCCGTTGCACTGCACGCTGCCGCTAGCCGGCGTCGCCAGCCCCGCCATCAGGCGCAGCAGGCTGGTCTTGCCGCAGCCGTTGCGGCCGCGCAGCCAGACCAGTTGGCCGGGCTGCAGCTCAAAGCGCAAGGCACGGAAAAGCGGTCGGCCGCCACGCTCACCGCCCAAGTCCACAGCGGCCAACACGGGGGCTGGCAACGCGGCACGGGCGTCAGGCATCGAGGCAGTCTCCGGCAAAGCAGCGCGCGCAGGCGCAGAACGCGCAGATTGTGCCGTCCGCCCGTTAGTTGCGATCAGCCCATGGTCTACAGCCGCCTACCCAGCGTGCATCCCCTGCCAGTCCGGCCCGCTGCGACGGCGCCGCACCCTGCCGGCAATCAACAGCAGCGCGCCAGGATCCAGACCGAGTGATGGCTACGAGCAATGGGCTACGAGCAATGTTCTGTCGCGCGGGTTGCGCCAGCGGCGACTGGGGGGCACGCCTGAAAGACCCCTGGATTCAGTGCTGATCAGTCGGTAACTGTATATTTAACCAGTCTTTCTGGGGCATTACTTTGGACACCCAACGCAAACTCGCGATCCTGGCCGATGCTGCCAAGTACGACGCCTCGTGCGCTTCAAGCGGCACCACCAAACGCGATTCGACGGGCGGGCGCGGTCTGGGCTCCACCGAGGGCGCCGGCATTTGCCACAGCTATGCGCCCGATGGCCGCTGCATATCGTTGTTGAAGGTCTTGCTGACCAACTACTGCCTGTACGACTGCCTGTACTGCATCAACCGTGTGACCAGCAACGTCCCGCGCGCGCGCTTCACGGTCGATGAAGTGGTGCAACTGACGCTGGACTTCTACCGCCGCAACTGCATCGAAGGCCTGTTTCTCAGCAGCGG
>JAYSYB010000173.1:0-6361 GCA_043716775.1 Rubrivivax sp. | reverse complement strand
AATGGCTGACCGACCTGCCGCGCGAGGTGGCCGAGCGCATTGGCTGGAAGAATGGCGAGGTGCTGTTCACCGCGCTGCTGGCAAGCACGGCAGCCCGGTGAAGGCGGCTTGCGCGGTAGCCGGGCTAGCGTGCCTGTTGGCAGCAACCGTCAAGGCTGCCTGCCCTGCGCCACCCGCAGGTGCAGCGGCCATGGTGGATGGCCCGGTACAAGCCATCTGGCAGGCCGAGCCCAACCCCATCGTCGTCGGTCAACCCTTTTTGCTGTGGGTGACGTTGTGCCCGGCCGACGCAGTGCTGCTGCGCGTGGACGCCACCATGCCCGAGCATCGGCACGGCATGAACTACCGCCCGAGCATCAAGCCGCTGGGCGAAGGCCGCTGGCGCGTTGAAGGCATGCTGTGGCACATGAGCGGGCGCTGGGAGCTGAGGCTCGACCTTCAGACGCACGGCCAGGACCACCGTTTGCGCCAGTTGGTGTCTCTGCCGTGAGGTGGCTGGCCGCAGCGTTGCTGCTGGCCCTTCTGAACGGCGTTAGCCAGGCGCAAGTATTGACGCAACAAGCGCTGCTGGAATTTTCGCCCGACGAGCGAGCCCGCATCGCAGCCCACGGGCCCTGGCCGCCATCGCGTGTGCCTGACGCGGCCAACGCTGCAGAAGGCCGTCCAGCGGCTGTGCGCTGGGGCCGCCAGTTGTTCTTCGACCCGCGGCTGTCGGCCGGTGGAGTGCACTCGTGCGCCACCTGCCACAACCCCCGGCTGGCGTTCCAGGACGGCCGGAACACCGCACTCGAACGCCATGCGCCGGGCGAGCGCAACACACCCGGTTTGCTCGACGCTGCCCAGCAGCGCTGGTTCGGTTGGGACGGTGCGCACGACTCGTTGTGGGCTGCCAGCCTGGCGCCTTTGCTGGCACCGGGCGAGATGGCGCAGACCGCTGCAGGCTTGGCAGCGCGCATCCGCACAGACGCCGCGTGGCGCCGCAGCTTGCGCAGCGCCTTCGGCCGCGAGGTGCCCGCCGATGATCAAGAGGTGCTGGTGTTTGTCGCCAAGGCGCTGGCCGCCTACCAGGCCACGCTGCAGTCACCACGAACGGCCTTCGACGCCTTCCGCGACGCCCTGGTGCGCGGCGATGCCAAAGCGGCAGCGCGCTATCCCGCCGCCGCCAGGCGCGGCCTGAAGCTCTTCGTCGGCGAAGGCCGCTGCAGCATCTGCCATGCGGGCCCTGGCTTTTCAAACGGCGAATTCGCCGACATAGGCGTGCCATTTTTCGTGCCCGGCGGCGTCGACCGCGGCCGCCATGGCGGCCTGCTGAAGTTGCAGGCCAGCACGACCAGCCGGCTGGGGCCCCACAACGACGCCGGGGCCTCGGACCCACGCGCCGTGGGCACCCGACACGCGGTGATCGAGCCCCGCCACTTTGGCGAATTTCGCGTGCCCGGTTTGCGCCAACTGCTGCACACCGCGCCCTACATGCACAACGGCAGCGTGCGCACGTTGAAGGACGTGGTGCAGCACTATTCCGACTTGAATGAAGAGCGCCTGCATACCGACGGTGAGCGCATCCTCCGCCCGCTAAAGCTGTCTCCTGGCCAGGTGGCGGACCTGGAAGCGTTCCTGCGCAGCCTCAGCCGCTGAGATCGATGGCGCAGCCTTCGACCCACACAGCCTGCAGTGGCAGGGCCGTCCAGCACCCCCACATCGGCTCAGGCGTCGGGCACCAGGCGGCCGCGGTCAGGCAAGCCCAGGTCGTCGGCCGCAATCGTGGCGGTGCGCTGCGGTGCATCGGCCAGCGATAGGCCCAGCCCGACGAGGTTGTGCAGCGCCTGGTCCATCGTCAGTGTGCAAGATGCCCGGGCAGTTCGGGCGCGATGGTGATCAGTTTGATGCCTGCCAGTGCGTGAAGATCCAGCACATCAGACAGCGTAGCGGTGGCGGCGAAGTCAGGTTTTTGCGACCAGGCGGCCGGGGTTGATGCAAGAGCCTTCCGGGCGCACGCCCAGCACGCGGGCTGTGCTGGCTGGAACCCGGCAATACGAACGGCAGCGCGCTCGCAAGCACGTGGGCCTCATCCATGGCTGCGTTATGGGTGGTGCGGATGGCGTGGATGGCGTGGATGCGGTCATTTCGCTGCGTCAGTTCACCCTGCACAAAGCCCGGCGGGGCCAGGACGTGGCCCTGCACGCGGCCGTCAACGCGGCGTCTGTCAGTGCGCGCCGGGCGGCGCGCCGTCGTCGGTGCCTGACTCGCTGGGTGCTTTGGCCGGCAAGCGGAACCTCTCACTGGCCCAGGCGCCAAGATCGGCGCTGCGGCAGCGTTCACTGCAGAACGGCCGCCAGAGGTTCGATGGGCCGTACACCGCAGGCTGGCGGCAACTGGGGCAGGGCACCCTGCGGGCGGCGCGGTCATCCGACACTTCAGGCCTCAGGCGCAAAGGCTCAACTCGAAGGTGGTGTCGGTGCCCGCAGCACGCAGCCGGCCTTCGGCATCGGGCTTCATGAAGCGCACTGACACCAGCAGCCGGTGGCCACTGATTTCGGGCACGAGGCCGAGTGCGGGATCGACCCGCACGCGCAGCAACTGATACGCCTTGCCATGCGGAACATTCTGCAGGTTCTGCTGGTACTGGCCCGCCGGCGCGACCATGCGCTGCGGGGCGCCGCTGTCGCGCAGCAGGCCCAGCAGCACCTGCAAGGCTTCGGCCATCGGCGTGAGCGTGGCCATCCAGCCCTGGAGGTCGGTACGGCGGCGCTCAGGGGCGTGCTGCTGCCAGGCGTAGTAGGCCGGCAGGTCGAATTCGCACGTGCCGCCGGGGATGTTGATGCGGCTTCTGATGCTCATCAGCCAGTCGTTGCTGGCGAGCAGCTGGCCGGCCTTGCCCTGCAGCGCATTGAGGCCGGCAAAGGCGTGGTCGATGCGGCCCGTGATGGCGTCGAGTGCAGCTTCCGAGATCCCAGGGTGCCCGCGGTAGGTTTGCAGCTGGGTGCGGTGGCGCTCGAGTTCCTTCAGCAGGTCGCTTTTCAGATCGGCGCGCGACGCGACGTCCATGATCTCGAAGATCGTGGCCAACGCGAAGTGATGGTCAATGGCCGAATCGCGCGAGACCAGCTCACCCAGGCGGTCGAACAGGTGTTCGAGCCGCAGCATCGTGCGGATGCTTTCGATGAACGGGTACTCGTAAAGGACCAAGATGGACTCAGAGGCTGGGCGGGGTGGCGCAGATGTGGCGCAGATATCGCGCAGACGTGCTTAATCTCCAGTGATTGTTCCACAGCCTGTTCAGCGGCTTGTTCCGTCGCGTGCCGCAAGCTCAGTGCCACACCGCCCCGGCAGCGGCAACGCCAAACCACAGCGCCCACAGCCTGTGCACCGCCTGCGCCAGCTCGGCCAGGTCGATGCCGTCGTTGTGGATGACGGCGTCGGCGATGGCACGCCGCACCGCGCGCGGGGCCTGCTGCGCTATCACGCTTTGCGCAGCGGCTGCAGTCCAGCCCGGCCGCTGCTGCACACGTTCCGCCTGCGTCTGCGCGCTGCAGTCCACCACCAGCACCCGCGCGACCCGCGACCGCCAGTGCCTGGATTCGGTGAGCAACGGCACGTCGTACACCACCGGGCGGTCTCCCCCCAGCATGGACTGGCGGCGCGCTTCCTGACCGATCAGCGGGTGCAGGATGGCTTCCAGCCGTGCCTTGGACTGCGCATCGGCAAAGGCCAGGGCGCGCATGTGCGCCCGGTCCAGCGCACCGTCGCTGGCGATGGCGGCCGGACCGAAGGCTTCGCGAAGGGCAGGCATCGCGGCACCGCCCGCCTGCGTCAGCGCACGGGCGATCGCGTCGGTGTCCACCAGGTGCGCGCCGCAGTCCACCAGCAGCGCCGCCACGGTGCTCTTGCCGCTGCCGATGCCGCCGGTCAGACCGATGGGCGACGGAGCGCTGGCGCCCGCCATGCCTACTGTCCGATCCAGCCCAACACGCGCTGCAGCCCGACCAACATCACGACCAGCCCTCCGCCGGCCAGGAAGGGGCCGAAAGGCACAAAACGGCCGTCGCGCAGCGAGCCCGTCGCCTTCATCACGAGGCCGATGACCGCGCCGAAGACCGAAGCCATCAGCACGATCGGCAACACCGCCTGCCACCCCAGCCAGGCGCCCAGGGCGGCCAGCAGCTTGAAGTCGCCATAGCCCATGCCTTCCTTGCCGGTCGCGAGCTTGAACACCCAATAGACCGACCACAGCGCGAGATAGCCCACCACGGCGCCTTGCAGCGACTGCAGCAGCGTCAGCGGGCTCAGCCATCCGAGTGCCGCTGCGCAGAGCCCGGCCCAGGCCAGCGGCAGCGTGAGCGCGTCTGGCAGAACGGTGGTGTCCCAGTCGATCAGCGCCAGTGCCAGCAAGGTGGCCGCCACCGCGCACCAAAGCAGCGCAGCGGGTTGCGGCCCCATGTGATAAGCGAACGCCGCAAAGAGCGTGGCCGTGCCCAGTTCAACCAGTGGGTAGCGCAAGCCGATGCGCGTGCCACAGGCCGAACACTTGCCGCGCAGTGCGATCCAGCTCAGCAGGGGGATATTCTCGAACCAGCGAATGCGGTGGCCGCATGATGGGCAGCGTGAAGCGGGCCTGGACAAGGTGAGCGGCGGCGCGTCGGCCAGCGCCTTTTCAACGGTGCCGCCGGCCATCTTCAGCCGCTCTGGCGCATCAGCGGCAAAGACCCGGCGGTAGGAATCGGTGTCGATCAACTGCGCCGCGACATCACCCCACCATTGCCTTTCAAGCATGAGCGGCAGGCGGTGCACCACCACATTGAGGAAGCTGCCCACCGCCAATCCCAGCAACGCCAGCCCCCAAGGCGACAAAAGCAGATCCAGCGGCAGGCTCTGCAAAAAAGCGTCGAAAGTCCGCTCCACCGTCAGACAACCGCACCCAGTTTGAAGATGGGCAGGTACATCGACACCACGATGCCGCCGATCAACACACCCAGGATGACGATGATGAAGGGCTCCATCAGGCTCGACAGGCCCTTGACCATTTCATCCACTTCTTCTTCGTAGAACTCGGCCGCCTTGGCCAGCATGTGGTCGAGCGAGCCCGACTCTTCACCAATGGCAGTCATTTGCAAAACCATGTTGGGAAAGACGCCGGTAGTGGTCATCGACGTCGTGAGCGCCGATCCGGTGGACACGTCACGCTGGATCTGTTCGGTGGCGATGCGGTACACCGCGTTGCCTGATGCGCCCCCCACCGAATCGAGCGCTTCCACCAGCGGCACGCCGGCCGCAAACATGGTGGACAGCGTGCGCGTCCAGCGAGCGATGACAGACTTGTTGATGAGGTCGCCGAACACCGGCACTTTCAGCAGGATGCGATCCATGGTTTCCTGCATCTTTTCAGAGCGCTTCCAGCTCTCGAAAAAGAAGTAAAGGCCGCCACCCACCAGGCCAAAGATGGCCCACCACCACTTGACGAAGAATTTCGACAGCCAGATCACTGCCTGCGTCGGCGCGGGCAGTTCGCCGCCAAAGGACTTGAAAACGTCCTCAAAGGCCGGAATGACGAAGATCATGATCACCGTCAACACGACGAAGGCAACCACGATGACGGCGATGGGGTACATCAGCGCCGACTTGATCTTCGACTTGATGGCCAGAGTCTTCTCTTGGTAGATGGCCAGCCGGTCCAGCAGCGCTTCCAGAATACCGCCGGCTTCGCCTGCTTCGACGAGGTTGCAGTAGAGCGCGTCAAAGTGCAGTGGGTGCTTGCGAAAGGCTGACGACAAGCTGGTGCCGGTTTCCACATCGGTGCGGATGTCGGTCAGCAGCTTGGTCATGCGCGGGTTGGTGCTGCCGCGGGCCACGATGTCAAAGGACTGCAGCAGGGGCACGCCGGCCTTCATCATCGTCGCCAGTTGCCGCGTGAAGATCGCGATGTCCTTTTGTTTAATGGAACGGCCACCGCTGGTGCGGCGCTTGCGCACCCGCGTGATCAGCACGCCCTGGCGGCGCAGGCTGGCGTTGACCACAGCCTCGCCGCCGGCACGCATTTCGCCGCGCACAACCTTGCCGTTCTTGTCCTTGCCCTCCCATTCGAAGATCAGCTCCTTCGGGGGTTTGGAAAGTGTTGCTGTGGCCATAGTGGTACGGGGATGCAGGTGATGGATTGACGCGGAAGGCAGCGAGTTACTCGGCGGGCTACTCGTTCGTGCAGAGGATCACTTCTTCGAGCGTGGTCACGCCGGCACGCACCTTGATCAGGCCCGACTGGCGCAGATCACGCACGCCTTCGGATTCGGCCTGCTTGGCAATGTCAAGTGCCGTGCCTTCGGCCAAGATGATGCGTTGGATCGCTTCTGTTATCGGCATCACCTGGTAG
>JAYSYB010000172.1:0-6374 GCA_043716775.1 Rubrivivax sp. | reverse complement strand
AAAGGCACGCTCTTGTCGGTGCCGGCGACCTTGAAGACGCCGTCCTCGAACAGCACATCGGTGTCGGCGGCTTCCATCAGGTGCGCCGCGATCTTCTTGCCTTTGGCAATGACCTTGTCGAGTGCCTTGACGATGGCCGTGCCGCCCACCGCCAAAGAGCGGCTGCCGTAGGTGCCCATGCCGAACAGGATCTTGCCGGTGTCGCCGTGTTCGATGTTGATGTCTTCGAGCGGGATGCCGAGCTTGTCGGCCACCACCTGCGCGAAGGTCGTCTCGTGGCCCTGGCCGTGGCTGTGGCTGCCGGTGAAGACCGTCACCTTGCCGGTCGGGTGGACACGCACTTCACCGGCCTCGAACAGGCCTGCACGCGCACCCAGTGCACCCGCCACGCTGGAAGGCGCAATGCCGCAGGCTTCGATGTAGGCGCTGTAGCCCAGTCCGCGTTTCAGACCTTTTGCGGCGGATGCCGCCTTGCGCGCTTCGAAGCCGCTGACCTCGGCCAGCTCGATGGCGCGGGCCATGGTGGCTTCGTAGTCGCCGGTGTCGTAGGTCAGGCCGACCGGCGTGGCGTAGGGGAAGGTCTTGATGAAGTTGCGACGGCGCAGTTCTGCCGGGTCGATGCCCAGTTCACGCGCTGCCGTTTCGACGATGCGCTCCACCGTGTAGGTGGCCTCGGGCCGGCCGGCGCCGCGGTAGGCGTCCACGGGTGAGGTGTTGGTGAACACCGACGTCACCGTGGCCACGATCTTCGGCGTGGCGTATTGGCCGGCCAGCAACGTGGCGTACAGGATGGTCGGCACCGCGCTGCCAAAGGTGCTGAGGTAAGCGCCCAGGTTGGCTGTGGTGTCGACCTTGAAGGCGATGAACTTGCCGTCCTTGTCCAGCCCGAGCTTGGCGGTGGTGAGGTGGTCGCGGCCATGGGCGTCGGACAAAAACGCCTCGCTGCGGTCGGCCGTCCACTTGATGGGCCGCTTGATGTGCTTGGATGCAAAGACCAGCGCCGTCTCTTCGCCGTAGAGGAAGATCTTGCTGCCGAAGCCACCCCCCACATCGGGTGCAACGACGCGCATCTTGTGTTCAGGAATGCCCAGCACAAAAGCGCACATCAAGAGCCGCTCAACGTGCGGGTTCTGGTTGGACACGTACAGCGTGTAGCTGTCGTCCGCCGGGCTGTACACCGCATTGGCGGCGCGCGGTTCAATCGCATTGGGCACCAGGCGGTTGTTGCGGAAGGTCAGCGTGGTGACGTGCGCGGCCTGGGTGAAGGCTTCATCGACGCCGGCGGCGTCGCCAATCTGCCACTGGAAGCAGCGGTTGCCCGGGGCGTCGTCATGCACGTTGGCGCCAGTGCCGGTGATGTTGCCGATGTCGATGACGGCGGGCAGCACCTCGTAGTCCACCTCGATCAAGGTCGCAGCGGCCTTGGCCTGGTCCAGCGACTCGGCCACGATCAGCGCCACGCGGTCACCGACGTAGCGCACCTTGCCGTCGGCAATGACGGGGTGCTTGGGCTCCTTCATCGGCGTGCCGTCGATGTTGTTGATGAGCCAGCCGCAGGGCAGGCCGCCGACGGCCTTGAAGTGGTCGCCAGTGAAGATGCCCAGGACGCCGTCGGCCTTGGCCGCAGCACCGGTGTTCAGCGACGTGATCCTGGCGTGGGCATGCGGACTGCGCAGAAAGTAGCCGTAGGTCTGGCCCTGCAGCGAGATGTCGTCGGTGTACTGGCCCACGCCCGTCAGAAAGCGCTGGTCTTCGCGGCGCACCACGCTCTGGCCGATGAATCCTTGTCTTGCGTTCATGTTTGTACTGCTCCTGTTAGGCCATGGCCTTGGCGCCCTGCTGGACCGCCTTGACGATGTTCTGGTAGCCGGTGCACCGGCACATGTTGCCTTCCAGCCCTTCGCGCACTTGCGCTTCGGTGCTGCAGGCGTGGTTCTTCACGAGGTCTACCGCGCTCATCACCATGCCCGGGGTGCAAAAGCCGCACTGCAGGCCGTGGCACTGGTTGAAGGCGGTCTGCATCGGGTGCAGGCTACCGTCCGCGTTCGCCAGGCCTTCGATGGTGGTGACGGCCGTGCCCGCTGAGTGCATCGCCAGCATCGAGCAGCTCTTCATTGCCTTGCCGTCCACATGCACGGTGCAGGCGCCGCACTGGCCGGTATCGCAGCCCACATGCGTGCCGGTCAGACGCAGGGTTTCGCGGATGAACTCGGACAGCAGCGTCTGCGGCGGCACGTCGCGCGAGATGCTCTTGCCGTTGACGGTGAGGGTGAGCATGGCCATGCGCTTTATCTCCTTGGGGTGTGTGGGTTTCAGCCGGGCGGCTGCCAGGACGGCGTGGCGCAGCAGCTCGCCGCTGGCCACCCACTCTTGGGCAGCGCAGCATAGGCTTCTGCCGTTGCCGTGCATCAGGGAAACCGAGAACATGGCGCACGGCGGCGCCGCGCCTGAGGCCGACCGGTCAGTCCGCGCCGGCGCGGCGCTGCAGGCGCCGGTACAGCAGCCCGCGCGAGACGCCCAGTTGGCGCGCCGCTTGCGCGATGTTGCCATGGCAGTCGCGCAGGGTGTCGCTGATGAGCTGGTCGCTGGTTGCGCGAAGCGACGCTGCGGGCGCCGGGTTGGCCCGGAGCGACGCTGCCGGCGTCGCGCTGCCCAGCCTGCGCTCAGCCGCTGCCGGCTCGCCGTGTAGCCAGGCACGCAGCCAGACGCGCAGGCCGCTGGGCAGGTGGTGAGCCTGTGGCTGCCGGGTTTGAGACCCGCTGCGCAGGCGGTCGATGGCCGCTGGCGTCAGGCCCAGCAGCGTGTGGACATCGTCGCCGCTGGCCACGCCGTCCAGCTGCAACAGCCGGCTCGCGGCTGCGTTCATGCCCAGCAACATGCCGTCGCCCGAAACCGCGGCACGGCCTTCCAGCGGCGTGCCCAGCAGCGCCGCATCCGTCTGAAAACACAACACCACGTCGGCCCCGGCTTGCAGCGACAGCAGCCGGTTTTCAATGCCCGCCGTGCACAACCGCACCAGGGCCAGCGCGTCGAAGGCGAAGGGCCGGCCCTCGATCGACACGTCCAGCACGCCGACCACGCGGCCCAGCGGGTCGCGCACGGGTGCTGCGGCGCAGTACAGCGACTGCAGCACGCCGAAGTAGTGTTCGGCGCCGGCCACCGCGCAGTCCTGAGCCGCGCTCAGGCTGATGCCCGGAGCGGTGCTGCCGAAGTTGGGCTCACCCAGGTAGACGCCGACACGCCCGATGCTGTCCAGCAGCGCACCGGCGCCGGCATTGGCCGGTGTGGCGCGCAGCACGATGCCGTCGCGGTCGGTCAGCAGCGTCTTGCAGCCGGTGCTGGCGAGCATGGCGTCCAGCTGGTCCAACTCGGGCGCGGCGGATTGCAGCAGCGGCCGGCCGCGCTCTTGCACGGCCTTGGCACGCGCACGGGTGACGGGTTCGAATTCGGGCCGCTGATGGGGTTGCAGAGAATTCGCCAGGCAGCGCGTCCAACTCTGGATCACGGCCTCGGACACCATCCCGGTGGGGCGCTGGCCTTGTTCAAAAAAGCGTTCGCGTGCCAACCGGGTGCGCTGCAGCGGGGTGTTGAAGAAGGGGCCGGCCGGGGCCGTGGCCGGATGGGGTGTGGATGCGGAGTGTTTCATTGCGGAACAGTATGCCCCGCCGCCAGCCCGCACCCACAGGCGGCTTCAGGAATTCGCCCGCACTTCATCGATCGTCGTCACCCCCGCCAGCACCTTTTCAATGCCGTCCTGGCGCAGCGTGCGCATGCCGTCACCCAACGCATGGCGCTGCAGTTCGTCGGCGCGCTTGCCGGTCTGGATCAAGTGGCGCAGGCCGCGTGTCACCATCATCAGTTCATGGATGCCGGCGCGGCCGAGGAAACCGCTGCTGGCGCACTTTTCACAGCCCACTCCCTGGTACAGGCTGATGCGGCCTTCGGTGCCGAAGCGGCGGTGCCAGTCGGCCAGCACGTCCTGCGCCAGTGGCGGGTTTTCGGACTCGGCCATGACGTGCATGTAGTCGTGCAGCAGTTCTTCTTCTTCCTCGGCGCTGGCCGTGCGTGCCACCCGGCAGTGGTTGCAGAGGCGCCGCACCAGGCGTTGCGCCAGCACCCCCAGCAGTGCGTCGGCAAAGTTGAAGGGGTCCATGCCCATGTCCAGCAGCCGCGTGATGGTCTCGGGCGCGCTGTTGGTGTGCAGCGTGCTCAAGAGCAGGTGGCCGGTGAGCGATGCTTCGATGGCGACCTGCGCGGTTTCCTGGTCGCGAATTTCACCGACCATGATGACGTCCGGGTCGGCACGCAGGAAGGCCCGCAAGGCCTTGGCGAAAGTCCATTCGATGCGGGGGTTGACCTGCACCTGGCGCAGGCCGACTTGCGTGATTTCCACCGGGTCTTCGGCTGTCCAGATCTTGCGCTCGGGCGTGTTGATGCTGCCCATCAGTGAGTGCAGCGTGGTTGTCTTGCCGCTGCCCGTTGGGCCCACGCACAGCAGCATGCCGTAGGGGCGCGCGGCGGCCGCCTGCAGGCGCTCCAGGTTCATGGGCGACAGCCCGAGACGGTCGATGGCAATCGGCTTGCTGGACTGCAGCAGGCGCAGCACCGCATCTTCAAGGTTGCCAGCGGTGGGGATCGTCGCCACCCGCAATTCCAGCTTTACGCCCTGCACGAATTTGCTGAAGTTGATCTTGCCGTCCTGCGGCTTCCTGCGTTCACTGATGTCCAGGTCGCACATGATCTTCAGCCGCGCAATCATGGCGCTGCGGTAGTTGGGCGGCAGCTCCATGTAGGGCCGCATCTGGCCGTCCTTGCGGAAGCGCACGCGCACCTTTTCGCGGCCGGCGGGGCATTCGATGTGGATGTCGCTGACCCCCTGCGCCTGCGCTTCCAGGATCATCGAATTGATCAGCCGCACCAGCGTGTTGTCGCTTTGCTCCAGCGGCTGCACATCGTCTTCGTCGATGCGCGCGTCCACCCTTTCCATATTGGCAAGCAGCTTGCTGGCGTCGCCCAATTCATAGTCCACAGGCGCGCCGGAATCGCTGGCCGCACGCGGACTACCCGTCATGGCGCCGGCTTTTTCGTAGGCGCGCTCAATGGCGCCCAGCAGCACGCCGGCACGCACCAGCACCGGCACCACCTTGCACTGCGCGGCGAATTCCACTTCGTCGAGCCTGGCTCGGTCGGACGGGTCTTCCACCGCCGTCACCAGGCGGCCACCGCGCAACATCAAAGGCAGAGCCGGCACGCGGCACGCCACGGCGTAGGGCAGGCGCACCACGGCGTCGGCATCGGACGGGAACTGCAGCACGTCCACCAGCGGGTAGCCCATCTTGCGCGCCAGCGCGGTTTGCAAATCGGCCCGCGTGACGCGGCCGCTGCGCACCAGCAATTCACCGAGCGGCACGCTGCGGTCCAGGCGCTGCTGCACCAGCGCATCCTCAAGCTGCGCTTCGCTGATGTAACCCAGTGCAGTCAGCGCTTCACCGATGCGCACCATCGGCATCTTGGCCTGCTTTTCGATGGCCTCGGTCAGCTCTTCGGGCGAGATGATCTGGCGCACCACCAGCATGTCGCCGAGCTTTCGGTTGCGCATCTCGGTCTGCTCTGCCAGCGCCATGCGGATCTGCTCGGGCGAGGCCGAGTTCTGGGCCACCAGCGCGTCGCCCAGGCGCATGCCGACTTCGGCGTCGCTGTAGGCGGCGCGGGGCACAAACCAGCGCCGCAAATCCCTGCTGCCGCTTGCGCCATCGATCTTCTCAAAAAGGAACAGGCCCCAGGCGGTTTCCTGGTGGCCCACGGTGTCGCCCTGCCACCGGCGGCCGTCACTGAACTGCACGGTGAAGGGCAGCGACGGGCCTTCCAGCACCAAGTCCCCCACGCCGTCTCGCGGCAGCAGCGCGGCCAGTGGTTCGGTCAGGCACAGGCGGCGGAACTGGTCGGTGCGCAGCAGCACCGGCCGGCGCTGGCTGGGCATCAACAGATGAAGTTCGCCGTGCTCGGGCGTGAAACGCAACAGCTGCCCCTTCAGGGCATTGCCGTTCAGCCCTTCGACGGCGCACCAGGGCGGCACAAGGGGAACTTCCGGGCCTGGGTAGCCGGCCAGTTCGGGTGTCGGCCACGCAAAGCCAGTCTCTTGCGTGGGCAGCAGTTGCAGCGGCGGCTGTGACAGGTCGGACATCGATTTCCCCAATGACGGTGCCTGCGGGGTTGATGGACTTCTCCCGCTCGTCCACATGCTAGGCAGCGCCACGCCCGTCAATGGGCCGATCAGCAGGGCAGTTCGGGCCCTGATCTGCGGCGGCGTCAGTTCTTCTGCACGCCCATCAGCACATCGGGGAGCCAGGTCACGAGCACCGGGAACACGGTGA
>JAYSYB010000171.1:0-6379 GCA_043716775.1 Rubrivivax sp. | reverse complement strand
TCGGCGTCACCGATGCGCGAATACTTGCCGGCTGAGTCCAGTAACACCATGATCAGCTTGCGGCCTGCCAGCTGCGTCTGCATCACCAGGCAGCGGCCTGCCGCCGAGATGTAGCCGGTTTTCTGCAGGCCGATTTCCCATTCGGGATTGCGCACCAGGCCGTTCGTGTTGCGAAACTGCACCGACTTGTGCCCCACCGGCACCACGGCTTCCATGGACGTCGAAAGGCTGCGGATGATGGGGTGTTCAAACGCTGCCCGCACCAGACGCGTGAGATCCTGCGCGCTGGACTGGTTGCTGCTGGACAGACCCGTCGGCTCGACATAGTGCGTGGCCTGCATGCCCAGCTCGCGCGCCTTGCCATTCATGGCACTGACAAACTTGTCCAACCCACCGGGATAGTTGCGCCCCAGCACGTGGGCAGCGCGATTTTCAGAGGCCATCAGCGCCAGATGCAGCATCTCGCCGCGCGTGAGTTGCGTGCCCACTGTCAGGCGCGAGCGGCTGCCGGCGGTGGCATCGACATCGTGCTTGGAGACCGCCAGCATTTCATCTAGCGGGAGCAGCGCTTCGGTCACGACCAGCGCCGTCATCAGCTTGGTGATCGAGGCGATAGGCAGCACGGCGCCGGGGTTCTTGCTGAACAGCACTTCGTTGGTGTCCTGGTCAATGACCAGTGCAACGCTGGACTTCAGCGCCAATTCGTCACCCATCGCGTGCAGGCCTGCGACCTGGCCGAAAGAGGGCTGCGCCGGCACGAACACCACTTTGCGGGGCGCACGCTTGGCCGGCTTGTTGGCCTTGCTGCCTTTGGCCGCTTTGGTAAATTTCGAGGCTTTGACAACGCGAGTCTGCTTGACCAGCTTGGTGGCGTCAGCCTTGGCAGCGGTTGCTGCCATGCTGTCCGCAACCGGACCGATACTGAGCACCAGGGCGACGACTGCAGCACACAGCCCCTGCAGCGATAGAAGTTTTTTGATCAGCACCCTGTACCCCGGAATTCAAAGCACCATACCAACGCGCAGGGTACCCGATTCGCGCGCAGTATCAGGTAGTTGCGCAACTTTTCTCAAGTACTGGCTGTGCTGCACCCCTGCAGAGACCCAACGTGCGGGTTTGAACCCGTGTTAACCCTGTGCCGCCACCCTGTCAGCCTTGCTTTGAAGCTTGTTCAAGGCGGATAGATAGGCTTTGGCAGAAGCCACCACGATGTCCGGGTCCGCACCCACTCCATTCACCACGCGGCCACCAAGCTGAAGACGCACGGTGACCTCGCCTTGAGATTCTGTGCTGCCCGATGTGATGGCATTGACCGAATAGAGCATCATTTCGGCGCCACTTTGGACCTTGGATTCGATCGCTTTCAGGCTCGCATCGACAGGCCCGTTGCCATCGCTTTCTGCATGGTGCTCCAGAACGCCGGCAGCAAAGGCGACCGACGCATGCGGCCTTTCGCCCATGGCGGACGATTGCGACAGTGCCAGAAGCCGGTAGTGCTCGGACTCGGCGGTGACGCTTTCGTCGCTGACGAGCGCGATGATGTCCTCATCGAAGATTTCGCTCTTGCGGTCGGCCAAGTCCTTGAAGCGCGCAAACGCAGCGTTGATTTCGGTCTCCGACTCCATCTGCACGCCAAGTTCCTGCAGCCGCTGTTTAAAGGCATTGCGGCCAGACAGCTTGCCCAGGACGATGCGGTTGGCAGCCCAGCCCACGTCTTCGGCGCGCATGATTTCGTAGGTGTCGCGCGCCTTGAGCACGCCGTCCTGGTGAATGCCGCTGGCATGTGCAAACGCGTTCGCACCCACCACAGCCTTGTTAGGCTGCACGATGAAGCCGGTGGTCTGGCTGACCATACGCGACGCGGGCACGATCTGCGAAGCATCGATGCCCATATCGAGGCCGAAGTAGTCGCGCCGTGTGCGCACCGCCATCACCACCTCTTCCAGCGCGCAGTTGCCGGCGCGTTCGCCCAGGCCGTTGATGGTGCATTCGATCTGGCGCGCGCCGCCAATCTTCACACCCGCCAGCGAATTGGCGACCGCCATTCCGAGGTCGTTGTGGCAGTGCACCGACCACACTACCTTGTCGGCATTGGGCACACGTTCGCGCAGGTTGCGGATGAATTGACCGTAGAGCTCGGGAATCGCATAACCCACGGTGTCGGGGATGTTGATCGTGGTGGCCCCTTCGGCAATCACGGCTTCGAGCACGCGGCACAGGTAGTCGGGGTCGGACCGGTAGCCGTCTTCGGGCGAGAACTCCACGTCGTCGCACAGGTTGCGCGCAAACCGCACCGATTGCTTGGCCTGCTCGAAGACCTGGTCGCGCGTCATGCGCAGCTTCTTCTCCATGTGCAATTCGCTGGTGGCGATGAAGGTGTGGATGCGGGCGCGAGCGGCGCCTTTCAATGCTTCAGCGGCACGCGAAATGTCGCGGTCGTTGGCGCGTGCCAGCGAACAGACGATGGATTCGCGAATGGCCGTCGCGATGGACTTCACAGCTTCAAAGTCGCCATTGCTCGATGCCGCAAAGCCGGCCTCGATCACGTCAACTCGCAGTCGTTCCAGCTGCCTCGCAATGCGCAGCTTCTCGTCGCGGGTCATCGAAGCGCCGGGGGACTGTTCCCCATCACGCAGGGTGGTGTCGAAAATGATGAGCTTGTCGGTCATGGTCTTGCTTTCAAAGCTGAGGTGGGTCGCACGCAGCGCAGAAAAATTAAAAACGGCCCGCTGCGTTGCGCTGGCGGGCCGTTGATCGGAGAAAGGGAAGAACGAAACTGATCAGCGCACCCGCAGTGTGGTGGCTAGCTTTAGCGCGAGTTGGCGGTGGTCCGCGCTTCCGGTCAGCATCATGCTTCCAATATAGCACGCAGGTTCAGTCACGGATGCAGTCCCTTCTCATCCGGCTCGTCGGTGGAAATCGCAATCACGCTGACCGGCTTGCCCTTTAACTTGCGCCAACCGTACACGGCATAACCCGACAGGCCGTAGAGGCAGAAAATGCCGAACAGCACCCGCGGCGGGTCTAGCGCGATGAGCGCGATGCCCACCGCGATAGCCACGATCACCACGAACGGCACCGTGCGTTTGCCGCCCACCACTTTGAAGCTGTAGAAGGGCGCGTTGGTGACCATCGACAGGCCTGCAAACAGCGTCACTGCGAAGGCCGACCAGGCCAGCCAGTCGATCTTTGACGCACCGCGGATGCCGGCATCGTCCATGACCCAGATCAGGCTCATCACGATGGCCGCTGCTGCGGGGCTTGGCAGGCCCTGGAAGAAACGCTTGTCAACAACCGCAATGTTGACGTTGAAGCGGGCCAACCGCAGCGCTGCGCCGGCGATGTAGACGAAGGCTGGAATCCAGCCCGCCTTGCCCAGGTCCTTCAGCGCCCAGATGTAGACGATGAGCGCCGGCGCGGCGCCAAAGCTCACCATGTCGCACAGGCTGTCCATCTGCTCGCCAAAGGCACTTTGTGCATTGGTCATGCGGGCCACCCGGCCGTCCAGGCTGTCCAGCACCGCGGCGCAGAAGATGGCGATGCAGGCCATTTCGAAGCGTCCGTTCATCGCCATCACGATGCCGTAGAAGCCCGAGAACAACGCCGCCAACGTGATGGCGTTGGGTAGCACATAAATGCCACGGCGCCGCGGCGGCACGAGGGCACGCGGGCCGGCTTCTTCTTCAGCGGACTTCGGGTCTTCTGTCATCCGGGCAAGGATAGCGCGCGGTTGCCTGTTTCAGCCACCGCCTCAGTTCCGGCTGCGGTCCACCAGCTTGTTGGCCTTGATCCAAGGCATCATCGCGCGCAGCTTTTCGCCCACGACTTCGATCGAGTGTTCACTCGTCAAGCGGCGGCGGCTCATCAGCGTGGGGGCGCCGGCGCGGTTCTCCAGGATGAAGCTCTTGGCATATTCACCGGTCTGGATGTCGGTGAGCATCTGCTTCATTGCCTTCTTGGTGTCGGCGTTGATAATCTTCGGCCCCGACACATATTCGCCGTATTCCGCGTTGTTGCTGATCGAATAGTTCATGTTGGCAATGCCGCCTTCATAAATCAGGTCGACGATCAACTTCAGCTCGTGCAAGCATTCAAAGTACGCCATCTCGGGCGCGTAGCCGGCTTCGACCAGCGTCTCATAGCCGGCCTTGATCAGTTCCACGGTGCCACCGCACAACACGGCCTGTTCACCGAAGAGGTCGGTTTCGGTCTCTTCGCGGAAATTGGTTTCGATGATGCCGGCTTTGCCGCCGCCATTGGCTGCGGCATAGCTCAGCGCCATGTCGCGCGCCTTGCCGCTCTTGTCGGCATGCACTGCAATCAGGTGCGGCACGCCGCCGCCCTGCGTGTAGGTGTTGCGCACAGTGTGGCCGGGGGCCTTGGGCGCCACCATCCACACGTCCAGATCGTCACGCGGCACGACCTGGCCGTAGTGCACATTGAAGCCGTGCGCGAAAGCCAGCGACGCGCCCTGGCGGATGTTGGGTTCGACGTCGGCCTTGTAGACGGCACCGATCTGCTCGTCCGGCAGCAGGATCATCACCACGTCGGCGATCTTCACCGCGTCGGCCACTTCGGCAACCTTGAGGCCGGCCTTCTCGACTTTGGACCAGCTGACGCCGCCCTTGCGCAGGCCCACGGTGACCTTGACGCCGCTGTCGTTCAAGTTCTGCGCGTGGGCGTGGCCTTGCGAGCCGTAGCCGATGATGGTGACGTTTTTGCCCTTGATCAGGCTCAGGTCGGCGTCTTTGTCGTAATAGACCTTCATGGGTTCTCTCCGTTGAAATGGGGGGTTATGTCAGCAGGGGACAGGTGTTTCAAACTCTCAAAATGCGTTCGCCGCGACCGATGCCGCTCGCACCGGTGCGCACGGTTTCCAGGATCGCTGCGCGGTCGATCGCGACGAGGAAGGCATCGAGCTTGGTTGAATCCCCGGTCAGCTCGATCGTGTAGCTCTTCTCAGTGACGTCGATAATGCGGCCGCGGAAGATGTCGGCCATGCGCTTCATCTCTTCCCGCTCCTTGCCCACCGCGCGCACCTTGATCAGCATCAGCTCGCGCTCGGTGAAGCTGCCTTCGGTCAGGTCCACCACCTTCACCACTTCGATCAGCCGGTTCAAGTGCTTGGTGATCTGTTCGATGACGTCGTCGCTGCCCGTCGTCACGATGGTCATGCGCGACAGGGATGCGTCTTCAGTCGGCGCTACCGTCAGACTTTCGATGTTGTAGCCGCGGGCCGAGAAGAGGGCCACCACACGCGAGAGGGCACCGGGCTCGTTTTCGAGCAGAACGGCAATGATGTGTTTCATGAGATTTGTCCTTGGGCGCGCTCTTCAGACCCGGGGCGGTAACCCGGGGCCCTTGGCCACGCCTGTCGAGAAAATAGGGACATTCGCTTCGAAGCTGTTCATCAACTCGGCCTCGGCCAAGTAGTCGGCGCGGTAACGCCAACGGCCTGTCAAGGCTTCAGCCGTTCACAGGTCTTCAGAGCCCAGCAGCATTTCTGAGATGCCCTTGCCCGCCTGCACCATGGGCCAGACGTTTTCGGTAGGGTCGGTGCGCACGTCCAAAAACACCGTGCGGTCCTTCAAGCGAATGGCTTCACGCAGCGCCGGCTCCACATCCGCTGGCTTTTCCACAAGGATGCCGACATGGCCATAGGCTTCAGCGAGCTTGACGAAGTCGGGCAGTGCGTCCATGTAGCTGTGCGAATAACGTCCGCCGTAGTCGATCTGCTGCCACTGCCGCACCATGCCCAGGTAGCGGTTGTTGAGCGAAACGATCTTTACCGGCGTCTTGTATTGCAGGCAGGTGGACAGCTCCTGGATGCACATCTGGATCGAGCCTTCACCGGTGATGCAGAACACATCCGAGTCCGGCTTGGCGAGCTTAATGCCCATCGCGTACGGCAGGCCCACGCCCATGGTGCCCAGGCCCCCTGAATTGATCCAGCGACGCGGCTGCTCAAAGCGGTAGTACTGCGCTGCCCACATCTGGTGCTGGCCCACATCGGAGGTGATGTAGGCGTCGCGGTCCTTGGTCAGCTGCCAGAGCTTCTCGACCACCATCTGCGGCTTGATGACGTCAGCGCTGCCCTTGTACGCCAGGCAGTCGCGCTTGCGCCACTCATTGATCTGGCTCCACCAGGCATTCAGCGCGGCAGCGTCGGGGCGGGTCTGCGCTTCCTTGATCTGCGCGATCAATTCCAGCAGCACTTCCTTCACGTCGCCGACGATCGGGATGTCCACCTTCACGCGCTTGGAGATTGACGAGGGGTCAATGTCGACGTGGATGATCTTGCGTTCGACCGACGCAAAGTGCTTGGGGTTGCCGATCACGCGGTCGTCGAAGCGCGCGCCCACAGCCAACAGCACGTCGC
>JAYSYB010000018.1:0-2560 GCA_043716775.1 Rubrivivax sp. | reverse complement strand
ACAAAGTCAGAGGTCTGCATGTTCAAGAAAATCCTGATTGCCAACCGCGGCGAAATCGCCTGCCGCGTGGCCGCCACCGCGAAACGACTGGGCGTGCGCACCGTTGCCGTCTATTCCGATGCCGATGCCGACGCGCGCCATGTGCGCGCTTGCGACGAAGCCGTGCACGTGGGGGGCAATGCGCCGCGCGAAAGCTACCTGCAGTGGCAGCGCATCATTGACGCGGCCAGGGCCACTGGCGCGCAGGCCATCCACCCCGGCTACGGCTTCCTGAGCGAGAACGAAGAATTTGCGCGCGCCTGCGCCGCTGCGGGACTGGTCTTCATCGGCCCGCCGGCCGCGGCGATCGCCGCCATGGGCAGCAAGAGTGCCGCCAAGACGCTGATGGAAGAGGCCGGCGTGCCGCTGGTGCCGGGGTACCACGGCAGCAACAACGAACCTGCCTTCCTGGCCCAGGAAGCCCTGCGCATGGGCTACCCGGTGCTCATCAAGGCCAGCGCCGGTGGCGGTGGCAAGGGCATGCGGCGCGTGGACAGGGCGGAAGACTTCATCGCAGCCTTGGCGTCCTGCCAGCGCGAGGCCAAAGCCAGCTTCGGCAACGACCACGTGCTGGTGGAGCGTTATGTCACGCGCCCGCGACACATCGAAATCCAGGTTTTTGGCGACAGCCAGGGCCACTGCGTCTATCTGTTTGAACGCGACTGCTCGGTGCAGCGCCGCCACCAGAAGGTGCTGGAAGAAGCACCCGCGCCGGGCATGAGCGCCGCGCGCCGCGCCGAGATGGGCGCGGCTGCAGTGGCCGCTGCGCAGGCCGTTGGCTACGTCGGCGCGGGCACGGTCGAATTCATCGCTGAACCGGCTGAAGATGGCGACCTGCGCTTCTACTTCATGGAGATGAACACCCGGCTGCAGGTTGAACACCCGGTGACCGAAGCCATCACCGGCCTGGACCTGGTGGAATGGCAACTGCGCGTGGCCAGTGGTGAACCGCTGCCCTTGAAGCAAGAGCAGTTGACGATGCGCGGCCACGCCATCGAAGCCCGCATCTGCGCCGAAAACCCCGACGCCAACTTCCTGCCCGCCACCGGCACGCTGCATGTGGCGCGCTGGCCGGCGCATGTGCAGTTTGAACGCAGTGACGAGCAGCCGCGCGTGGACAGCGGCGTGCGCGAAGGCGACGCTATCAGCCCGCACTACGACTCGATGATCGCCAAGCTCATCGTCTGGGGCGAAGACCGCCCGCAAGCGCTCGCGCGGTTGTCGGTGGCGCTGCAGGCCACGCACATCATGGGTTTGCACACCAACGTCGCCTTCTTGCGCCGCGTGGTCGCCAGCCATGCCTTTGCGACTGCTGACCTGGACACCGCGCTCATCGAACGCGAACGCGTGGCGCTCTTTGAAGCGCCGCCATTGGCGCCAGAGCTGGCCGCGGCCGGCGTGGCCGCGCACCGGCTTGCGCAGGAAGCGACGCTGGAAGACGCCGACCCCTGGTCGCGCCGGGACGGCTGGCGGCTGCACGGCGGTGCGCGGCGGCAGTTGAGCCTGGAACTGGCCGGCACGACCCTGACGCCCACGCTCGAACGCCTGCACGACGGCGCCACCGTCTTGCAGCTGGGCGCCGAGCGCTGGCCCTTCAGCGCCCGCGCGCTGGGCGGCGCCTGGCACGACGTGCAACTGGGCCCTCAGCGGGTCACGCTAGCCGTGTACGCCCATGATGAAAGTTATGCCATTTTCACCCCGCAGGGCAGCGCGCTGATCAGCGAACACGACGCACTGGCCCACGCCGGGGACGCTGCAGCCGTCGGCGGCCGCCTGACCGCGCCGATGCCCGGCAAGGTGGTGTCTTTCCTGGCCAAGGCCGGTGACCGCGTGCAGCGCGGCCAGGCGCTGGCGGTGATGGAGGCGATGAAGATGGAACACACCATCAGCGCCCCGCACGACGGCGTGGTGGAAGAACTGCTCTACGGCCCCGGTGACCAGGTGGCTGAGGGCGGTGAACTGCTGCGGCTGACCAAGAGCTGAAGCGCCGCGAACCCTGGGCTACGCGGCGGCCTTCGCGGCGCAACGCCTGGTTTTGATGGTGGGTGCGGGCTGACCCCGCACGGAATCGAACAGCGAATTGAAGAAATCCGACACGCCGAAGCCCTGGCGCAAGACGGTTGCCTCGGCCCCATCGAGGGCCACCAGGGCATCGCGAAACTGCTGCGCCACAGCGGGCAGCCCGCTGAGGCGCAGCGCGTCGCACACCAGCAGCACGTCGCGCGCATACAGCGGTTCACGCAGCAGGCGCTGGCGGTCCACACCTTGGCCGATCTCACGCACCAGCAGCGCGTGGATGCGGTCGGCAAGGTGGAGGCAATGGCGCTTGTGGATGGGCATGGGCATGGCCCGCAGTCTGCGGGCGAGGACCTGCCGTCGCCATCCCCAAGAAGGCTGACTTGGCCCTGTGACCCGACAGAGCGATGCAGCCGTGTAACCTGCGCACCTGGAGACCCGAACGATGATGCCCACACACGTCACTCTTGTCGAAGTCGGCCCGCGCGACGGGCTGCAGAACGAA
>JAYSYB010000170.1:0-2041 GCA_043716775.1 Rubrivivax sp. | reverse complement strand
GCCGATGCGGAAGAGGCGCAGCGCATCGACGAAGGCGTGCGCCTGGGTCTGGCTGTAGCGCTCGTCCAGCAGCACCGAAAACAGGCCCGCCGCCGCCGTGCAATGGCGGGCCCAGTGTTCATGCCCGGGTGAACCAGGCAGTGCCGGGTGCAGCACCCGCGAAACCTCGGACCGCCTGGCCAACCACTGCGCCAATTCACGGCCCACGCGGTCTTGTGCGGCGTATCGCAGCGCCATCGTGGGCAGGCTGCGCAGCACCAGCTCTGCGTCATTGCCAGCCACGCCAAAACCCAGCCGCATGTGGCTGAGCTTGATGCGGTCGTGCAGCGCAGGGTGTACGGTGGTGACCGACCCCATCAAGACATCGCCGCCGCCGCTGGGGTACTTCGTGAGCGCCTGCATGACGATGTCAATGCCGTGCTCAAAACCGCGCAGCGCGAGGCCGGCGCCCCAGGTGTTGTCCAGAGCCGTCAGCACGCCGCGGGCACGGGCAGCGGCCACCAGGCCCGTCAGGTCCGGAAACTCCATCGTCACCGAGCCCGGCGCTTCCAGCCAGACGAGCTTCGTTTGCGGAGCGATCATCGCGGCCAGGGCAGCCGCGTCCATCGGGTCATACAGGCGGTGCGTGATGCCCCAGCGCGCCAGTTCTTGCCGCGCCAGTTCGCGGCTCGGGCCATAGACGTTGGCCGGCAGCAGCACCTCGTCCCCCGACGCCAGCAGCGCGATGTTGACCACCGCAATCGCCGCCAGGCCACTGGGCACCAGCACGCACTGCAGGCCGCCTTCCAGCGTGGCGATGCGCTCTTCCAGCAAGAAGGTGGTGGGCGTGCCGTGCAGGCCGTAGGTGTAGGCGTCACGACGACGCCAATCGCGCGCGCGCAGCGCGGCGGTGTCTTTGAAAATGACGGTGCTGGCCTTGTGCACGGCGGGCTGCGGCGCGTCAAAGCCCGCAGGCGCCTGGTAGGCGTGGTGGATGAGTTGAGTGCTGATGTCCTGGGGCATGAAGAAATGGCGTGGGCGTTCAGATGGGCAGAGCCACCAGGTCATGCCCGTCAGTGGCGATGATGCGGGCGCGCGTGAAGTCGCCCACCTTCAGCGTCTTGCTGGCTTTTTCGGGCGGCAGCAGTTTCACGGTGCCGTCGATCTCGGGCGCGTCGGCGTAACTGCGTCCGACACCGCCTTTTCGGCCCAGTGCAGGTGCATGGTCCACCAGCACCTGCATGGTGGCGCCGATGCGGCTTTTCAGCTTCTGGATCGACACCGCCTCGGCCACCGCCATGAAGCGCACGCGCCGCTCTTCACGCAGTTCCTGCGGCAGCATGCCGGGGATGCCGTTGGCCGCCGCGCCCTGCACCGCGGAATAGGCAAAACAGCCCGCGCGGTCAATCTGGGCTTCCTGCATGAAGTCCAGCAGCATCTGGAATTCGGCCTCGGTCTCGCCGGGGAAACCAGCGATGAAGGTCGACCGCACGACGATCTGCGGGCAGATCTCGCGCCACTTGGCCAGGCGCTCCAGATTGCGTTCACCGCCGTCCCCACAGGCGGGGCGCTTCATGCGCTTGAGCACGTCCGGGTGCGCGTGCTGGAAGGGCACGTCCAGGTACGGCAGCACGCGGCCTTCGGCCATCAGCGGCAGCACATGGTCCACGTGCGGGTACGGATAGACGTAGTGCAGCCGCACCCAGGCGCCAAATGGCGCGGCCAGGTCGGCCAGGCGCTCGCACAGGTCGAGCATGCGGGTCTTCACCGGCTGGCCATCGAAGAAGCCGGTGCGGTACTTGATGTCGACGCCATAGGCGCTGGTGTCCTGGCTGATCACCAGCAGCTCCTTGACGCCGCTTTGAAACAACGCACGCGCATCGCCCAGCACGTCGCCAACGGGGCGCGACACCAGGTCGCCGCGCATGCTGGGGATGATGCAGAAGGTGCAGCGGTGGTTGCAGCCTTCGCTGATCTTCAGGTAGGCGTAGTGACGTGGCGTCAGCTTGACGCCGATGTCGTTCGGCGCCGTGGTGGCGGGCACCAGATCGGTGAACGGGTC
>JAYSYB010000169.1:0-6385 GCA_043716775.1 Rubrivivax sp. | reverse complement strand
CAAAGTCGGCCAGGCTCCAGGCGGCGCCGGGCGCGTTGCCCACCAGGCTGCCGCCGAGGCTGATTCCGCCGCCCAGCGGTGTGTTGGCGAAGGCCACGGTGACCGGGCCCGTGGCGCCACTGGTGGGGGTGATGGTGACGCCGCAGTTTGCGTTGCAGAAGGCAAAGGTGCGCGGCACCTGGTCAAAGTAGCTGACCGTGATGGCGCCTGTCAGCGGCACCGTGACGGTCACTTCCACCTTGGTGGATGGCGCCGCCGTCACGCGGAAGAAGCGGTACTTGGTGACGCCGAACTCGATGCCGACTTCAAAGCCGTCAGCCTGTGGCGCCAGGCTGCTGGCCGCGCCGGCCGCCGTGTTGCCAGCGACGGTGAGCGTGCCGCTGGCGCTGGGCGTGCTACCGCCCCCGCCCCCGCCCCCGCCCCCGCCACCGCCCCCGCCACCCACAGGCGGCGGCACCGCGGCGATGGCGTAGGCCGCCGCCAGCGTGGCTGGCGACGTGGTGGCCAGGATGCTGGCCAGCGTGGTGCCGTTGGCCACCATCTGCGAAATCACCGTCAGCGCCGTGCCGTAGCTGTTGATGCCGCCGCCGAAGGTTGGCAACACGGTGCTGATGTTGAGCGCGCTGGGGAGGTTGAAGGCCGCCAGCAGTTGCCCAGCGGCGGCAGCGTAGGACCTGGCGTCAAGCGAGCCGCTAGCTCCGGCCGTGGTGCGAGCGGCGTTGAAGGCCAGCGTGGTCAGCGGCGTGAGCATCGTCGTCACGACGGCGCCGTTGGCTGTGGCCAGGCTCACCAGCGGTGAACCCGCCGGCACGTCGACACGGGCGCCGCTGACTTCGTCGGTGTAGCTGCCGCCAGTGGCTTCCACCCACAGCGGCCCGCTGCCGGCGGGCACGGCAAAGCTGTAGTTGCCAATGGCATCGGTGGTGGTGCAGCTGCCCAACGCCGCACCGCGCGCGCTGCCCGCAACGGCAAAGGCGCAGACCTGCGCGCCGGAGACGGGCCCCTTGACCACGGCACCGCTGACGGTGGTGGACGCAGCCGGCGGGGGCGGAGCGGGTGGTGTGGGGACCACCGCAGCGTCGTTACCGCCGCCGCACGCGGCCAGAGCGACGGAGAAGGCGAGCGCGCTGAGGATGGCAGCTTCGCGGCGGAGGGCAGCTGGGTTCATGGTGACGGGTACTTTCTGGTTGGAGGCGGCCTGGGCGGACAGCCATCAGCTCACCTTGATGGCTAGCGCAGGAAGGCTGGTCCAAAAGGCTCAAGGGCTGCAGATAAGTGGCCATACCGTGCTGGCCGGCCGCTGGCAGCAGCCGTGGCGGCCGCAGGAGCGCTGGGCGGCTGTGCCGGCGAGTTCATGCGCAAGCTCCGGGTCGCTGGCAGCGTCCTTGTCCGGGCTGTGCAGGAAGGCCGCTGCGTCCCGCCGCCACAGCGCAGGACCCGGCGTGCGTTCTGACGCAACAGCCGGGCGGTGGTGCCATGGACAATCGGCGCCTTGATGAATGCAGTCGATCCTTCTGAAGTCACGCAGTGGCTGAGCCAGCTGTCAAACGCCAACCCGCAGGCATCGTCGCAGCTGTCTTCGCAACTGTTTGCGATGCTTTATGACGAACTGCGGCGCATGGCGCGAAACCACCTGCGGCGCGAAAACCCGGGCCACACGCTCAGTGCCACGGGCCTGGCGCACGAGGCCTGGTTTCGCATGGCCGACCAGACGCGCACGCAGTGGCGCAACCGCAACCACTTCCTGGCCGTGGCCAGCACGATGATGCGGCGCATCCTGGTCAACCACGAACTGGCCCGCCGCGCTGACAAGCGCGATGTGGAACTGGTGCCAGTCACGCTCAGCGGCCTGGAACAGATCGGTGCTGCGCCCGACCGCGACCTGGTGGCCGTGCACGAAGCTTTGCTGGCTTTTGAAGAGGTGGATGCCCGCGCCGCCAAGGTCGTCGAGCTGCGCTTCTTCGGCGGCCTGGAGAACGAAGAAGTGGCCCTGGCGCTGGACGTGAGCCTGGCCACCGTCAAGCGCGACTGGGCGGTGGCCCGCGCCTGGCTGCACCGCGAACTGGCGACGCGCTGAAGCCCGTGTGAAGGCGCTGAATTGGGCGGTCATCGGACCGGGCCGCATCGCCCACCGTTTTGCGCAGGCGGTGCAGGCACTGCCGGACGCCACGCTCGTCCACATCCATGCCCGCGACGCCGCACGCGGGCAAGACTTTGCGCAACGATGGGGCAAGGCGGGCGCGGCGCTGCCACGTGTCAGCACCGACCTCGCCACGCTGCTGTCAGACGCCGCCGTGGACGCCGTCTATATCGCCACCCCGCACGCGCTGCATGGCGACGCGGTGCGCGCCTGCCTGGTTGCCGGCAAGCCGGTGCTGTGTGAAAAGCCGCTGGTGCCGAGCCAGGCCATTGCCAAGCCGCTGGTGGCACTGGCACAGCACGGCAGCGTCTTCTTGATGGAAGCGATCTGGACGCGCTTCTTGCCGGTGTACGCGCAGGTGGGCCACTGGCTGCGCAACGATGTGATCGGCCCGCTGCGCGGCCTGCAGTCCAGCTTCTGTTTTGCTGCGCCTTACGACCCCACAAGCCGCCTCTTCAACCCCGCGCTGGCCGGCGGTGCACTGCTCGACATCGGCATCTACAACCTGACCATGACGCGCTGGGTATTGCAGCAAGGGCTGGGCTTCCTGCCCGGCACCTGCCCTGAACTGCGCAGCATGGAAGCACAAGGCCGGCTGGCGCCGTCAGGTGTGGACCAGCAGGTAGCGGCCCTGCTGACCTTTGAAGGCGGCATCACGTCGCAGTTTGTCTGCGCGTTCGACGTGCAGGCCGACGTGCAGGCCGGCATGCAGCCCAACACGCCCCTGACGAACAACAGCCTGCGCATCTTCGGCGAACGCGGGCACATCACCGTGCCGCACCACTTCTGGCAAGGCACGCAGGCGGTGCTGCAGGTGGGCGACGAAGCGCCCTGCGCGGTGGACGCACCGCTGCGCATCAACGGCTTTGAAGGCGAAATCGAAGAAGCCATGCGCTGCATTCGCGCAGGGCTTGTCGAAAGCCCGCTGATGCCGCACCGCGAGTCGCTGGCCACGCTGGGCTGGATGGACCGCATGCGGCAGCAGCTGGGGGTGCGCTACCCCTTTGAATAGCGCGTGATCCGGCGCAGCAGCGGCGCAGTAGCGCGCGTACCTTGCGCCGCACGTTGCGATGCGGCGTTGCGATGCAGAATCGGCCACCGCACACCAGACCCGCCGCGCGCCCCGCGGCCACACCGCACCATGGAAGTCCCCACCCTGCAAACCCCGCCGGCCTCCAAGGTCCACTTCATCGGCGGCGAAAAAGGCGGCGTCGGCAAGTCGATGGTGGCGCGCCTGCTGGCGCAGTACTTCATCGACCACAAGCTGCCCTTCGTCGGTTTTGACACCGACCGCTCGCACGGCGCGCTGCTGCGCTTTTACGCCGACTTCGCGTCTCCCGCGCTGGTGGACCGTTATGAAGCGCTCGACCTCGTCATCGAAAGCGCCGTTGAAGTGCCGGGCCGCCGTGTGCTGGTCGATCTGGCCGCGCAGACACATGACCCGCTGGTGCGCTGGATGGACGAGTCGGGCGTGCTCGACATGGCCGACCTGTCAGGCATCACGCTGCAGTACTGGCATGTGATGGACGCCGGGCGTGATTCGGTGGACTTGCTGCAAAGGCTGCTGGACCGCTTTGGCCAGCGCCTGCGCTACGTGCTGGTGTGCAATGAATTGCGCGGTGACGACTTCAGCCAGCTGGAAGCGTCAGGCCAGCTTGAACGCGCCAGCCGGCTGGGTGCGCGCGTCATCCACCTGCGGCGCCTGCACGACGCCGTGGTGCAGAAGATCGACGCCAAGAACGCCAGCTTCTGGGCGGCGCGCCACGTCACTGGCGCCGAAGGCCCGGGCCTTGGGCTGATGGAACGCCAGCGCCTGAAGCTGTGGTTGAACCACGCGCAGGCGGAACTGGCCAAGGCCGAGCCCTGAACGCGCGCGCTGAAACCCTGGCGTCAGTCTGCTGATCGGGCTAAGCGCTCTGAACGCCAGTACACGTCGTCGCCACCCAGCCCGTCAAGGTTGGCGCGGTTGAGCACACGGGCCAGCACAAACAGCAGGTCGCTCAAGCGGTTGAGGTACTGGCGCGGCGCGTCGTTGACCTTCTCGACGGCCGCCAACGCCACCAGCGCGCGCTCGGCACGTCGCGTCACCGTGCGGCTGACATGGGCCAGCGCCGCGCTGCGGGTGCCGGCGGGCAGGATGAATTCTTTCAGCCGCGGCAGCTGCGCGTTGTGCTGCGCCAGCGCTTCGTCCAGCCGTAGCACGGCGTCGGTCTTCAGCAGTTCATAGCCGGGGATCGACAGCTCGCCGCCCAGGTTGAAAAGCTCGTGCTGCACCACCACCAGCAGCTCGCGCACATCGGCCGGCAGGGGCTCGGCCAGTAGCACGCCGAGGCTGGAATTCAGCTCATCGACATCACCCATCGCGGCCACGCGCAGGTGGCTCTTGGGCACACGCGTGCCGTCACCCAAGCCGGTGCTGCCGTCGTCTCCGGTGCGGGTGGCGATTTGTGTCAGGCGGTTGGACATGGTGCGGCAGGCAAGTGGTCGCTGGGCCGCTATTGGACCATCGGCCCGGCCGCGCCGCCGGGCGGCTGGGCGGCCGCCCGGCGGCCAGATCAACTCAGCGGTTCGGCAGCAACAGCGCCCGCTGGCGCAGCGCGTTCTGCGCATGCAGAAGGTCGCCTTCGTCGACGTAGCGGTCCTTCAGGGCCTGCGTCTTGCAGCTGAAATTGGCCGCGTCGTCGATGCTGCCGGCGCCGGAGTACACGGCCTGTGCCGGGTAAGGGCAGACCGGACGCTGGCGCACCAGCGCGCCGGCGCTGTTGAAACGGGACGCCACGATCTTCTCCGGCGCCACGCCCTGCTCGACCCACTTGATGACCGCGCTGACGGCGTGCGTTTCGGCGGTGCGGTAAGCAGCCGGCGGCTCGGGCGCGCCGCCCCCGATGGCGCCGGGCCCGGTGCTGCCACCGCAGTGGCCCACTGCCGGCAGCATGAACAGCCGGTGGTACTGCCGCACCCGGTCGCCAAAGGCCTGGCCGTGGGCAGCCAGCACCTGTGGTTTCAGGTTTTCGATTTGGCGGTCGGCCACTGCCGTCGGCAATTGCTGCAGGTGCTCGAATGCGGCCAAGGCATGGAAATAGCCGATCGAACCGTCGGGCGGCACCACGGAGTCGTTCCAGCCGTGGTACTGGATCAGCTTGCCACCGCGGCCGGCGAAGACACGGAGGTCGGGGCTCGGTGCTGCAGTGATGGGCGTGAGGCTCGCTTTCACGGCGTCATAGACGCCCGAGAAGTTGATGTCACGCCGCCAGTTGAAGGGCGGTGTGTTCACCGAGTACACGTAGTGCCCGATGAAGGGTCCGTAGCCACCGTTGTCGGCGAACAGCGGGCTCCAGTCGGCCTCGGAGCCGGCTCGCGCGCCGGTGTAGCGCTGCACGCCGCTCTCACTGGTGGTGCCGGCGTACATGGCCTTGAACACGGCCACCTCGGCGGCGGTGAGCGTGCCGTCGCCGGCCGGCCCCATCGTGTCGATGTTGAAGTTGCAGGCGCGCGGGTTGGTCAACTGGCCGTCGACCAGGCCATCGGCAGCGTCGCAGGCCTGCAGAGTCCGCAACGTGACAGCCTGCCGCTTGGCCAGGCTTACCGACGGCGGGCCAAAGGGCGCTGACGGCGTGAGCTGCTTGCCAGTCCACAGCAGCCACATCAGCAGGTCCGGGTAGAAGTTGGACGGCGCGCCGGCAACGATGCCGTCAAAGAGCTGCGGGTAGTTCTGCGCCATCATCAGCGCTTGGCGGCCGCCGTTGGAGCAGCCCTCGAAGTAAGAATGCCGCACCGGACTGCCGTAAAACGCCTGGCTCAATGCCTTGGCTGCGGTGGCCACCGAGTAGTGCGCGCGCAGGCCCCAGTCCTTGACCTTTTCGGGCCGCCCCAGCGTCCAGCTCGCCGACTCGCCGCCGTCGTGGCCCATGTTGCTGCCTGCGGTGACGAAGCCATCGCCCACGTCTTGCGCCAGCCGCGTAAACGGGACGGCGCCCGCGTAACCGCCGGTGCCGTTGACCTTCATCCGGCCGGTCCACGCACTGGCACTGCGGGGCAGCCAGACTTCAAACTTGATCTCCGAATCGCTCGATGGCCGCGCCACGCCCTGCACGCGGCAGAAGGGCACGCTGACTGCGACACCGGCGACGACGCCCGGCGTCAGCACTGACGTGGCCGCGCCCATCGTGGCATCGGCCGTCGTCACCGCGACGAGGCCCGTGCAGTCCGACGCGGCGTGCGCCAAGCCCGCTGCGCTGAACAGTC
>JAYSYB010000168.1:0-6386 GCA_043716775.1 Rubrivivax sp. | reverse complement strand
ACGGGCCGCTGCAAGACCCACCAGGCCGGCAAGATCGTCACCAGCTTCGCCATGGGCAGCCGGCGGCTGTATGACCTGATCGACCGCAACCCGCTCTTTTGCTTCCAGCCCATTGATGCGGTGTGCGACCCTTACACCCTGGCCAGCCAGCACAAGATGGTGTCGGTCACGCAAGCCTTCGCGGTGGACTTGACGGGCCAGGTCTGTGCCGACCAGTTTGACGGCGATTTCTACAGTGGCCTTGCCGCGCAAGGCGAATTCCTGCGCGGCGCGTCGCGGTCGCCCGGTGGCAAACCCATCATCTGCCTGGCCAGCACCAATGGCACCACCAGCGATGACACGCCCGGCAACGCCACCGAGTCGCGCATCCGCAGCCATCTGCTGCCCAGCGAAGGCGTCACCGTGGCGCGAACCGACGTGCACTACGTCATCACCGAATTCGGCATCGCCTACCTCTTCGGCAAGAGCATCCGCGAACGCGCGGTGGCGCTCATCGAAGTGGCGCACCCGAAGTTCCGCGCCGAGCTCTTTGCGCAGGCTCAGGCGCTGGGCTACATCGGCGCTGAGCAGACGCTGAAGAACATGCGCGCCTACCCGGTGGAAGAAGAAATCCCAGTGTCGCTGAAAGGTGGCCGCGAGGTGCTGCTTCGGCCGTCAGGCAGTGCTGACGGCGACGGCATCCGCGAACTCTTCCACCGCCTGAGCGACCGCGACCGCTACACCCGCTTCTTCCGCAAGGTGCGCGGCCTGTCCAACCGCGACGTGCAGCGGCTGTGCAACATGAACTTCGAAAACGAAGTCGCCTTCGTCGCCGTCACCGGCACGCGCGAAAACCCGCAGATCGTGGCCCAGGCCTGCTACTTCACCGACCCCGGCACCAACCTGGCGGAGACCGCCTTCATGGTCCACCCCGACTGGCAGGGCTGTGGCCTGGGGCAGGCGCTGCAAAAGCGCATGGTCGAACACGCGCAGGGCCGGGGCGTGCGCGGCTTCGTGGCCGAAATCATGGCCAGCAACGACAAGATGATCCGCCTGGCACAAACCGGCACCCGCGAGGTCAGCGTGGAAAGCACGGGCGGCACGGTGCGGGTGACGATGATCTTTTAATGCGGCCGTTTTGATACGACCGTTTTGATACGACCGTTTTGATACAGCCGTTTCATTGCGGCCATCCGCCGCAACCCGAAAGTCCCTTGACCTACCTGGAGCCCCCATGAGCGCCGTCCTCCCGACCCTCGAAGTCCTGCCGCGCGACCTGTCGCCTTACCGCCAGGGCAACACCGGCATCGACTACGTGCACCGCTTCGAGTCCGGCAAAGCCGGCCCGCACGTGCTCATCAACGCGCTCACGCACGGCAACGAGTTTTGCGGCATGACGGCCGCTACCCACTTGCTGGACCACGCCGTGCGCCCGCGCATCGGCACACTGACCGTCAGCTTTGCCAACGTGGCCGCCTACGAAAGTTTCGATGCCGCACGGCCATTTGAGAGCCGGCAGCTGGTGCACAACTTGAACCGCATCTGGTCGCCGGCCTGGCTGGACGGTGCAGAAGACAGCCCCGAGCTGCGCCGCGCGCGTGAGCTGCGCCCGGTGGTGGCTGCGGCAGACCACATCCTGGACATCCATTCCACCAGCCAGGCGGTGCAGCCTTTCTGGGTCTATCCGCAGTTTGAACGCAATGGCGCTGCGGCCTTGGCCATCGCACGGCCGGCCGTGCACATGGTGATGCCCGAAGGCCTGGGCTCCGGCACGCCGCTGATCCAGCATGGCCAACACGGCACCGCAGCCGGCACCGGCGTGGCACTGGTGGTGGAATGCGGCCAGCACTTCCTGCGCGCGACCAGCGCGCTGGCGGTGGACGTGGCGCTGGACTTTCTGGCGCACTTCGGTTTGATCGACCCACAGCGCGAACTGCCAACCGCTGGGCTGCAGCGCCAACCGCAACGCCGTTTCGGGCTGCTGCGAACCCACGTCATCCGGACCCCCGACTTCCGGTTCACGCGGCCGCTGGTGGGCTTTGAGGCTTTTGCCGAAGGCGAGCTGATTGCCACCGACGGCGGGGAAGAAGTCCGCGCGCCCTGCGACGAGTGCACGGTGCTGATGCCGGCGCGCGCCGTCGTCGTCGGGCGCGAAGGCCTGTACCTGACGCAGCCCATCGATTGAACTGCTTGAATCACTGAAAGGCATTCCATGCGAACACTTCACTTCATCCTGCTGGCACTGGCCGTCACGATCAGCACGCCCGCACCCGCGCAGGATTTCAGCAAGGTCGAGATCCAGACGCAGAAGCTCAGCGACAGCACCTACATGCTGATCGGTGCCGGCGGCAACATCGGCCTGTCGGTGGGCGAAGACGCGGTCTTCGTCGTTGACGACCAGTTCGCGCCGCTGGCACCCAAGATCAAGGCAGCAATCGCCCGCATCACGGCCAAGCCGGTGCAGTTTGTGCTGAACACACACTTCCACTTCGACCATACCGGGGGCAACGAAGCCTTCGGCAAGGACGGCGCGCTCATCGTCGCCCACGACAACGTGCGCCGGCGTATGAGCCGCGACCAGCTCATCAACCTGGTCAACACCACGGCGCCACAGCCGGCGTCGCCAAAAGTGGCGCTGCCGGTCATCACGGTGGCGGGCGAACTCACCTTCCACATCAACGGCGACGAAGTGCATGCCTTCCACGTGCCGCGCGCGCATACCGACGGCGACCTGGTGGTGCACTTCCGCCAAAGCGATGTGGTGCACATGGGTGACACCTTCTTCAACGGCTCGTACCCTTTCATCGACGTCTCCAGCGGCGGCTCTGCCGACGGCCTTGTCGCCGCCGCCGACCGCGTGCTGGCGCTGGCCACCGACAAGACGAAGATCATCCCCGGCCACGGCCCGCTGGCCAGCAAGGCCGACCTGCAGGCCTACCGCGACATGGTGTCCACCGTCAGTCAGCGCGTCAAAGACTTGCGCCGTGACGGCAAGAGCGACGCTGAGATCCGGGCGGCAAAGCCTGCAGCCGACTTTGACACCCGCTACGGCAACGGCTTCATCAAGCCCGAGATCTTCGTGCAGATGATGCTGGCGGCGCTGCCGCGCTGAGCGCCGCAGCACCGGATCGGCGGCGCTGCACCTGCTGCTGAGGCTTGGGAGCAACGACCCCGGTTGCGGCCAAAATCGACGCCAACGATGAAGGACCTGAAGCTGCGAGACCTGAAGCTGCGAGACCTGAAGCTGCAAGACCTGAGCGCATGCGTCGTGGCCTGGCACAACAGCCACCCGCTGGCGCGCCGCATCACGGGCGCACACGTGCAATCGGTGGGCTATGTGGTGCTGCCGTACCTGGGCGCGGCGGCGGGCCCTGCCGCAATGCTTCCACCCCTTGGCGCCGATTCCGCAGACCCCCATGGCGGCGCCACGCTGCGCGAACGCGCCATGGCGCGGGCACAAGGACCGGTCGACGCACCGGGTAGCGCGGCAGGTCCTTCGGATGCATCGTCGCCGTCGCCGTCCCGCAGCGCCCTGACACCCGCATTCACCGAAGACTTCATCGCGCCGCTGACCCCGGCCGCCGTGGGCCGCTGGGCTGCCGACCACGGCCTGGCGCTGGACACCGAGCGCGCCGACGCGCCGGTGCGGCGGGTGGCGCCCGTCGGCCCGTTGGACGACCTCACACGGCTGCAATCCTTGTGGGTGTTGACCGCGCAGTTGGAGGTGGGCGGTTCGAAGACACGTGTGCTTGTAGGCGCGGGTGATGATGACCAGATGCCGGCGGTGCTGGGACGCCGGATGTGGAGCCCCGCGCGCATCGGCGCGCTGGCGGCGTTGCCGGTGTTGCTCGGGTTGCTGGCGGTCGGGCTGCTGTCCGATCGGTGGCGGCTGCACGGTGGCGCGTCGGTGTCAACGGAGACGCTTCCACCCTTGGTTGCAGCCAGCGCGGTGGCGGCAACGGGTCTTGCTGCACCGGCCCCGTCTGCCGTTGCCAGCGCCACCGCAGACACCGCAAACCCGATGCGCCCCGTCGATGCAGAACCCACGCTCGGACGCATCGTCTTGCCGTCCATCGGCCCGCGTGCCGACGAGCGCCGCCGCGCAGCCGATCAGGCGCGCGAACCGGCTGTGCCCGGTTCTGCCGCTGCACCGGCTTCGGCCCCCAGGCCAACCGCCGCCGCGCCTGCACCTGCACCCACGCCTGTTCCAGCGCCTGTTCCAGCGCCGACACCTCCAACACCACCACCCGTCGCCAGCACCGGCCGCCCCGCGTTTGCTGTGTCTACCCGCCTGCTGCGCACCCGCGCCGAAGGCGAACAGGTGGCAGCCGCGATGCGCGCGCTGTTGGTCGCGCCCGCTACTGCCGGCACGCCGCCGATACAGGTGGAAGTCATGCCCGCCGGCGAAGACTGGCGGGTCGTCGGCTGGCCCTACACCGACCGGGCGCTGGCAGACAAAGCGCGTGCGCTGCTGGCAGCACGCGGCATGAAGGTCCAGGTCATTGACTTCTGAACGGCGCGAACGGCGCGAATGGGACGATTGCCGCGTTCAGCCCAGCGGCGTGAAATCGCCGCTGGTCCTTCGCCAGCCGTGCAAGTCCTTCCGGACTTGCACGCGCGGGCTCAGTCCGCGCCGAACTGGTCCGCCCGCCGGCCCTTGATGGGCGCATAAAAACGTTTGATCTCGGCCATGTCGGCCTCCACATCGCCAGTGGGTTTGAAGATCGGCCCCAGGCCGCCGCGCTTGCGACCATAGTCCATGTAGGCCAGCACGATCGGCACCTGGGCCTGCAGGGCGATGAAGTAGAAGCCCGTCTTCCAGTGCCGCGTCTTGCCGCGTGTGCCTTCGGGCGGCACCACCAGTTGCACCGGGCCGTCAGTCTGGCGAATGGCGTCGGCCGACGCGGCCACCAGGTTGTTGCTCTTGCCGCGGTCCACCGCAATGCCACCCAGCCAGCGCATCAGCGGGCCGAAGGGCCAGCGAAAGAGACTGCTCTTGCCGATCCAGTAGATGTTCAGCCGCAGCACAAAGGCCACCATCAGCGTGTAGGGCAGGTCCCAGTTGCTGGTGTGCGGAGCGGCGATCAACACACTCTTGGAGGCCTCGCGCGGCAGGCTGCCTTCCACCGTCCAGCCATTGATGCGCAGGAACATGCGCGAACCGGCGCGCAGGAGCGTGTTGACGACCGGGGTGTCGAAGATGGTGTGGTGCATGGCGCGGTACTGCAGGTGCGGGTGCGGGTGCGGGTGGGGGTGCGGATGGGGGGTGCGGGCACGGGTGGACGGCGCATTGTCAAGCCCCATTCGCGTACTAGCATCGCGCACCAGACCGCCACCCAGGAGCAGGCCATGTCATCCGGAAAGATCCTCGTCGCCCAGGGCGGCGGCCCCACGGCCGTCATCAACCAGAGCCTGGTCGGCGTGGTGCTGGAAGCGCGGCGCCACACCGGCATCCAGCGCGTGTACGGTGCGCGACACGGCGTGCGCGGCATCGTCAACGAAGACTTCGTCGACCTCACGCAGGAAACCAGCCACAACCTGGAATTGGTGGCCGGCACACCGGCCGCCGCGTTGGGCAGTACGCGCGACAAGCCCGACCTGGCCTACTGCCAGGAGATGTTCAAGGTGCTCAAGGCGCATGACATCGAACACTTCTTCAACATCGGTGGCAACGACTCGTCAGACACCGTGCGCATCGTGGCCGAAGAGGCCAGGAACGCGGGCTACCCGCTGCGCTGCATCCACATCCCCAAGACGATTGACAACGATCTGGTGCTGAACGACCACACGCCCGGCTTCCCCAGCGCGGCGCGTTTCGTGGCCCAGGCTTTTGCGGGTGCCAACCTGGACAACGCGGCATTGCCCGGTGTGTACGTGGGTGTGGTGATGGGGCGGCACGCCGGTTTCTTGACTGCCGCTGCGGCGTGCGCCAAGAAGTTTCCCGACGACGGCCCGCACCTGATCTACGTGCCGGAGCGTGTCTTCACGATCGACAAGTTCTTGGCCGACGTGAAGGCCGTGCACGAGCGCTACGGCCGCTGCGTGGTGGCGGTCAGCGAAGGCATTCACGACGCGGCGGGGCAGCCGATCCTGGCGGTGTTGGCGAAGGGTCAGACAAACGACCTGGAACGCGACGCCCACGGCAATGTGCAGCTCAGCGGCAGCGGTGCGCTGGCCGACCTGCTGTGCGAAGAGATCAAGGCCAGGCTCAAGATCAAACGTGTGCGTGGCGACACCTTCGGCTACCTGCAGCGCAGCTTCGTCGGCTGCGTCAGCGACGTCGACCAGCGTGAGGCGCGCGAGGTGGGCGAAAAGGCCGTGCAGTACGCCATGTGGGGCGGTGTGAACGGCTCGGTCGCCATCAAGCGTACGGGCTTTTACGCGGTCGACTACGAACTGCTGCCGCT
>JAYSYB010000167.1:0-2045 GCA_043716775.1 Rubrivivax sp. | reverse complement strand
AAGCAGCGCCAGATGGCCGACAAGCGCAAGGCGGACATGGCTGCGAGCAAGGCGAGTGCGGCGACAGTCCCAGCGAGCGCTGCAAGCGGCAAGTAGCGGCTCGTGGTGGCCGCTGAAGCATGAACTGAAGCGGGAACCCCACGATGTTTGAACTCCCCGACGCGCTGCTGCTTGCGCGCATCCAGTTCGCGTTCACGGTCAGCTTCCACTTCCTGTTCCCGGCCATCACCATCGGGTTAGCCAGCTACCTGGCGGTGCTGGAAGGTCTGTGGCTGAAGACCGGCCGCGAGCACTACATGGACTTGTTCCGCTACTGGATCAAGATCTTCGCGTTGGTGTTCGGGATGGGCGTGGTCTCGGGCATCGTCATGTCCTACCAGTTCGGCACCAACTGGGCGGTCTTCTCCGACAAGGCCGGCCCGATCATCGGCCCCCTGATGGCCTACGAAGTGCTGACCGCGTTCTTCCTGGAAGCCGGCTTCCTGGGGGTGATGCTGTTCGGCATGAATCGCGTCGGCAAGGGCCTGCACTTCACCGCCACATTGATGGTAGCGATGGGCACCTTCGTGTCAGCGTTCTGGATTCTCTCGGTCAACAGCTGGATGCACACGCCGACCGGCTATGCGATGAATGCCGATGGGCAGTTCATTTCGGCCGGCAGCTGGCTGGCGATCATCTTCAATCCGAGCTTCCCTTACCGGCTGGCGCACACCCTGTCGGCGGCCTACCTGACCACGGCTTTCATCGTCGGCGGGGTCGGTGCCTGGCATCTGTTGAAGGACCGCAGCAGCCCGCCGAATCCGCCGAACCCTCGGACTCGGCTGATGTTCTCGATGGCGATGTGGATGGCGGCCATCGTGGCGCCTGTGCAGATCGTGCTTGGTGACCTGCATGGCCTGAACACGCTGGAATACCAGCCGGTCAAGGTGATGGCCATGGAGGGTCACTACCAGAGCCACCCCGAAGGGGCGCCGCTGATCGTGTTCGGAGTTCCGAACAGCGCCGAGAGCCGCATGGACTACGCGATCCAGATTCCGAAGGCCTCGTCACTCATCCTGAAGCACGACCTGAATGCGCCCATGGCGGGGCTGGACACGGTGCCGGTGGCCGACCGGCCGCCGGTGGGCATCGTGTTCTGGTCCTTCCGCATCATGGTCGGACTGGGCTTCCTGATGGCCGCGCTCGGGGCCTTGAGCCTGCTGGCACGCGCCTGCGGCAAGCTCTACGAATGGCAGTGGCTGCACCGCTTTGCGCTGGTGATGGGGCCATCAGGCCTGATTGCGGTGCTGGCGGGCTGGATCACCACCGAAGTGGGTCGCCAACCGTGGGTCATCCAAGGCCTGCTGCGCACGGCTGATGCGGCATCACCGCTGGCCGCGCCGGCCGTGGCAGCGTCCTTGCTGGCCTTCGTGCTCGTGTACTTCGCGGTCTTCGGCGCGGGTGTTCTCTACATCCTGAAGCTGATGGCCAAGCCGCCGGTGCTGCACGAGCCCCCCGCGCCCAACATCCCCGAACGCGCCGCCGGCACCACGCCGGTCGCAGCGCTGCGGCCCGACGCATTGACCACGAAGTGAGGCCGCAGTCATGAGTTTCGATCTCACGGTGGTCTGGGCTTTCATCATCGTGCTGGCCGTGTTCATCTACGTCGTGCTCGACGGCTTTGACCTCGGCGTCGGCATCCTCTTCCGCCGCTTCCCGGTGGGCCAGGACCGCGACACGGCCATGAACAGCATCGCGCCTGTATGGGACGGCAACGAGACCTGGCTAGTGATGGGCGGCGGCGGGTTGCTCGCCGCGTTTCCGCTGGCTTATGGCCTGATCTTTTCTGCGCTGTACGCGCCCATCATCGCGATGCTGCTGGCCCTGGTGTTTCGCGGCGTGGCGTTCGAATTCCGCTGGCGCGACCCGGCCCACCGCGGCTTCTGGGACCTGTCCTTCACCGGCGGGTCGCTGCTGGCGGCGTTCTCGCAAGGCGTCATCCTGGGCGCGCTGCTGCAGGGTGTGGCCATCAGTGAGCGGGCCTATGCCGGCGGCTGGTGGGACTG
>JAYSYB010000166.1:0-2046 GCA_043716775.1 Rubrivivax sp. | reverse complement strand
CCGAGGACGGCAGCTTCATCGATACGCAGGACGACACGGTCGAACTTGCCAGCGACAGCCGCTTGCGACTCGCGCATGCGTTCCTCGTGGAGGGCGATGTGGCAGCAGCATGGACTCGTCACTTTCACGACTACAAGCTCGCGCCGCTGTTCCCGCAGATGAGCCGCCAGCCCGTGGCAATCGCCTTCACCGATGCAGCCGGTGCGGCAGTCATGGAAATCAACGACCGCCTGGGCTGGGTCAGTGACACCTTCACGCTTCACGCCAGCTTTGCGAAGCTGGGCTACCAGCGCGCACACGCCGAAGACGGTGGCCCCTTCGAGCAATACACGAAGGAGTTCACCGGCGTCGGCATACGGGTCGCGATCGATTTCCTGGGCGGTACGGTGCCCGAAGAAAACGTCGCGGCGGCGCTCAGGTCGTTGAGCTTCGAGGACATCAATTCGCGCCGCTGGAACGACCGTGCACTGCCGCTGGCCCGGGTGGCTCAGGTGGCTCCGGTGTTGCTGGCCGAGTCCTACGCCGACTACCTGGCCGTTGCGGGAGCCTGTGCAGGATTCGATCCCGATTGGGAGGGGAAGATGTCCGGATAGGCAGGGGCCATTCCCGGTGGATCGGATCGTGAGCCGACTCACCGCCCTGCAGCGCTTCCCTTTGATCCGCGGTACGCACGAAATGTCGTCGGCGCGGGCTTGATCACATACGGCGCTGCGCGAATCCCAATCCGTGGGGAGTGAGCCACAGGCCCGTGAAGGAATATCAATTGTCGTGAAGGATGTGGGCAAACCCGCTGTTGATGTGGCGGCTGCACTCGCCCAGCCCTTCAGAATGAATTTGAACTTCAAGGACTGAGCGTGGGCTTACTGGACAAAATCATCAGCGCGGTCACAGGCCGTCAACCTTCCTTTCCTGACGGCCTTCACGGCCTGACTTCCGAACAGGTCAATCTGCTGACGCAGGCGTTCGAGCCGCTGGAAAAAGCCGGCGTCGGCTTGTCGGGCAAGGCGCTCACGTTTGTCTGCGAGGGCACGCAGGAAACCGTCCTGCTCGACCTGCACGCTGCGCAATCGTTCGACCCCAGCCACTTGCTCGGTGAGCCAGGGCGGATGTACGGAGTGTTCTATTCGCATGGGGGTATCAAGTCTCTGAACCCAGTGGGCGAGAAGAGTCTGGCGGGCCGTGCGCGCTTCTACGCCACGATCAGTGCCGCAGCGCCGCCCCTGGACGTGCTGGTCCGTTTGGGCAAACTGTTCGTGGCAGCATATGCCGGCAAGCCGTTGGAGAGCTCCGACTCGTTGTTGCCGGACTGGCTTTTATACCTGATCAACGACGCGGTGTTCGCCAGCTTCGACGGAGGCTCAGAGCAGGATCTGAGTAAAAATCGGGCGGCTTGGACAGTGAATCTTGTTGGACAACTGCTTGTGCACGAGGGAGCCGATGACGCACTTGCGCTGCAATTGCTGTTCGGCTGGGAGTGTGCGAGGTCGTACAGTTCAACTTATGGGGTCGCAGCCCTCGTTGTACGGGCAGATGTGGCCGCTTACATGGTGGCGCGCCGAGATGCCGTGCAAGCGCTGCCCGTCGGGCTGTCTGCAGCGGGCCGCGTGCTGCTGGCCCAACGGATCGGGCGGGACAAGCCGCTGCTGAACGAATTCGCGGCGCTGTTCGTGCAACTGGCGTCCGACGACACCAAGTCGGTGCGAGCCGAAGCAGTGCTGCACCTCGATGGCATCGCCAAACCCCGTTGCCTGGAATTGTTGGCACAACTGCTTGAAGGAGGCACAAGCGCCAGGCGAATCCAGGCCGCCGAACTGCTCGCACGGCTGTTGGGTGACTCAGCCCGCGCGGTGCTGTGCGCCGCACTCGAACGCGAGACAGGCAAACCCGTCCAGCAGGCGATCCGCACGGCGCTGATGCGGCTCGACGCAGCCGGGGACGCAGGGACCCTCGAGCTTCCCGAGCCGCCGCCATGGCAAGCTTTCGTCGACACGCGACTCGGCGACGACGCGCTCGAGTTGCTGATTGCCAACCGCATCGAGCTGACCC
>JAYSYB010000165.1:0-6408 GCA_043716775.1 Rubrivivax sp. | reverse complement strand
GGTGATCTGCGCCTGCATCGAATGCAGGATCGCGGCCGGCGGCGTCAGGTCCTTGATCTCGTAGCGCAGCACCTTCACGCCCCAATTCAGCGCCGCTTCATCCAGTGAATTCACCACGCTGGCATTGATGTGGGCACGCTCCTCAAAGGTCTTGTCGAGCTCCATCTTGCCCACCACGCTGCGCAGCGTGGTCTGCGCCAGCTGCGTGATGGCGACGATGTAGTTGCTGCTGCCATAGCTGGCGCGCATCGGGTCGGTGATCTGGAAGTACAGGATGCCGTCCACTTGCAGTTGCGTGTTGTCCTTGGTGATGCAGACCTGACTGGGCACGTCCAGCGGCACTTCCTTCAGCGAATGTTTGTAGGCCACGCGGTCCACGAAGGGCACCAGAAAACTCAGGCCCGGTGTCAGCGTGCGGTCGTACTTGCCCAGGCGCTCCACGACCCAGGCGTTTTGCTGCGGCACGATCTTGAGTGAACGGACGATGAAGACGATGGCGATGACGGCCAGGACGAGCGCGAGTTCCATAGGTTCCTTCAGGGTGATGGAGCGGCGGTCAAAGCGGGGGCCACCTGCAATTCGCTGCCGCGCACGGCAACGATGGTGTGCGGGCCCGGTGCGGCCACGCCGGTTTGCGCCAGGCGCACCGACCAGGGCGCGCCGCGGTACTGCACGCGGGCCGAGCCATCGGCATTCCACGCCGGCACCAGCACGGTCTGGCCGATGTCGATGTTGACATCGCGGTTGCTCTCGGCCGGCGCCGCAGGCGGCTGACGTTGGCGCTTGAGGTGCCAGGCAAAGGTGGCACCACCGCCCAGCAGCGAGGCAGCCACCAGTTGCAGGCTGCCACTGAGGCCAAGGTGGGCGGCCCCAGCGCCGGCGACGCAGCCAAAGGCCACCATCAGCAGGTAGAAGGTGCCGGTGGCCAGCTCAGCCGCCACCAGCACGCCGGCCGCGATCCACCACAGTGTCGGGCTCGACAAGTCCATTGCACGGTCTCCGTCTCGAAAGCAGATTGAAGTGTAGGCGCCACACCGTGGGCCGCAATGCGCGGCCCTGACACGAATTGGGTCGTGCAGGTCCTACACTGCGCGCCTCTTTGACCGACCCGCCTCTTTGGGGCTTGCTGCCATGCTGCGCTTTCGCTTTCCCATCGTCATCATCGACGAGGACTTCCGTTCCGAGAACACATCAGGCTTCGGCATCCGTGCGCTGGCGCAGGCCATCGAGAAGGAAGGCTTCGAGATCCTGGGTGCCACCAGCTATGGCGACCTGAGCCAATTTGCGCAGCAGCAAAGCCGCGCGTCGGCTTTCATCCTGTCGATCGACGACGAAGAGTTCACGCCAGGCCCAGAGCTCGACCCGGCGGTGCTAAACCTGCGCAAGTTCATTGAAGAGATCCGCTTCAAGAACGCCGATATCCCGATCTACATCTACGGTGAGACGCGCACCAGCCAGCACATTCCCAACGACATCCTGCGCGAACTGCATGGCTTCATTCACATGTTTGAAGACACGCCGGAGTTTGTGGCGCGCCACATCATCCGAGAAGCCCGGAGTTATCTCGACGGGCTGCCACCGCCCTTCTTCAAGGCGCTGATGGACTACGCGCAGGACGGCAGCTATTCCTGGCACTGCCCCGGCCACAGCGGTGGTGTGGCCTTCCTGAAGAGCCCCGTCGGCCAGATGTTCCACCAGTTCTTTGGCGAAAACATGCTGCGCGCCGACGTCTGCAATTCCGTCGAAGAGCTCGGCCAGCTGCTCGACCACACCGGGCCTATTGCGCAAAGTGAGCGCAACGCGGCGCGCATCTTCAACGCCGACCACTGCTTCTTCGTCACCAACGGCACCAGCACCAGCAACAAGATGGTGTGGCACCACACGGTGGCGCCGGGCGATGTGGTGGTGGTCGACCGCAACTGCCACAAGAGCATCCTGCACGCCATCATCATGACGGGCGCGGTGCCGGTGTTCTTGACGCCGACGCGCAACCACTACGGCATCATCGGCCCGATTCCGCAAGCTGAGTTTTCGCCCGAAGCGATCCGCAAGAAGATCGCGGCCAATCCGCTGCTGGCGGGTGTGGACGCGGCCACCGTGAAGCCGCGCATCCTGACGCTGACGCAGAGCACCTACGACGGCGTGCTCTACAACACCGAAACCATCAAACACGCGCTCGACGGCTACGTCGACACGCTGCACTTCGACGAAGCGTGGCTGCCGCACGCCGCCTTCCACAAGTTCTACGGCAGCTTCCACGCCATGGGCAAGAACCGCGCGCGGCCGAAGGACCAGCTGGTGTTTGCCACCCAAAGCACGCACAAGCTGCTGGCCGGCATCAGCCAGGCCAGCCAAGTGCTGGTGCAGGACGCGTCAGAACGAAAGCTCGACCGCCACCTCTTCAATGAGGCCTATCTGATGCACACCAGCACCAGCCCACAGTACGCCATCATCGCCAGCTGCGACGTGGCGGCGGCGATGATGGAAGCACCTGGCGGTCCGGCGCTGGTGGAAGAAAGCATTGCCGAGTCGCTGGACTTCCGCCGCGCCATGCGCAAGGTGGACAAGGACTACGGCAAGGACTGGTGGTTCACCGTGTGGGGCCCCGACAAGCTGGCCGCCGAAGGCATCGGCAAGAGCGCTGATTGGGTGCTGAAGGCCGGCGACAAGTGGCACGGCTTCGGCGCGCTGGCGGACGGCTTCAACCTGCTGGACCCGATCAAGTGCACGCTGATCACGCCGGGCCTGGACATGTCGGGCAAGTTTGCCAAGACCGGCATCCCGGCGGCCATCGTCACCAAGTTTTTGGCCGAGCACGGCGTGGTGGTGGAGAAAACGGGCCTGTACTCCTTCTTCATCATGTTCACCATCGGCATCACCAAGGGCCGCTGGAACACCCTGTTGACGGCGCTGCAGCAGTTCAAGGACGACTACGACCGCAACGCGCCGCTGTGGCGCATCCTGCCCGAGTTCTGCGCCGCCCACCCGCGCTACGAGCGCCTGGGCCTGCGCGACCTGTGCCAGCAGATCCACGAGATGTACTCCAAGGGCGACATCGCACGCCTGGTGACGGAGATGTACCTGTCGGACATCGTGCCGGCCATGAAACCCAGTGATGCGTTTGCCCATATTGCGCACCGCAAGACCGAGCGTGTGGGCATTGACGCGCTGCACGGGCGCATCACTACGTCGTTGCTGACGCCCTATCCGCCGGGCATTCCGCTGTTGATCCCGGGCGAGCGGTTCAACAAGAAGATCGTCGATTACCTGCGCTTCACGCGCGAATTCAACGGCGCATTCCCGGGCTTCGACACCGACGTGCACGGCCTCGTCGAAGACGATTCCGTGCCGGGCGAACGGCGGTATTACGTTGACTGCGTGCGGGAAATTTAGGCCCCCCCCCCCCCCGAAGCGCCTGCGGCGCTGCCGCGCGCCAGAGTCGCGCGGCCTTCGTGCCGTCCAAGTCCGCACAGGCGGACTTTGAGCCGCGGCACTCAGCCCCCCCCAGGGGGGCGACTCCGGCGGCCCGGCAAAGCCGGTTCCGCGGCGTCTGCTTGGCGCGGCTTAGCTGTTTGAAAGCTCGCCGGCGATCATGGCTCGGCTGAAGCCGCCGTCCACATAGGTGATCTCGGCCGTTACGCCGCCGGCCAGGTCGGACAGCAGGAAGGCCGCCACGTTGCCTACATCGTCGATGGTCACGTTGCGGCCCAGTGGTGAAGTCGCGGCCACCATGCCTAGCAACTTGCCGAAGTCCTTGATGCCGCTGGCGGCCAGCGTCTTGATTGGCCCTGCCGAGATGCCGTTCACGCGCACCCCCTTCGGGCCTAGGCTGGCCGCCAGGTAACGCACGCTGGCTTCCAGCGCGGCCTTGGCCAGGCCCATGGTGTTGTAGTTGGGCACGGCGCGGATGGAGCCCAGATAGGTCAGCGTCAACAGCGCGGCGTTGGGGCGCAGAAAGGGCAGGGCAGCCTTGGCCAGCGCCGGGAAGCTGTAGGCCGAGATGTCGTGCGCGATGCGGAAGTTTTCGCGTGTCATGCCGTCCAGGAAGTCACCGGCAATGGCTTCACGTGGTGCAAAGCCGATGGAATGCACAAAGCCGTCGAACTGCGGCCAGACCTTGGACAGGTCCTGGAACACCTGGTCGATGTGAGCGTCATTGCCCACGTCGCATTCGTACACCAGGCTCGAGCCGAAGTGGCCAGCGTACTCGGTCACGCGATCCTTGAAGCGCTCGCCGACGTAGCTGAAGGCCAGCTCTGCTCCCTGGGCGTGGCACGCGCGGGCAATGCCATAGGCGATGGAGCGGTTGGACAGCACGCCCGTGACGAGGAAGCGCTTGCCGGTAAGGAAGCCCATGGTGTCTCCTGATGTGACTTGTCAAAATCGGCCGCGATTCTGGCATGCGCCTTCGGCCCAGCGCGTCCGGTCCACGCCGCGAACTTGCCCGGGCAATATTGCACAGCTATAATCCGCCCTTTCCGGGTAATGCTGCGTGGGCGGACTCTTCCAGCCCATTTTTTTTGCTCGATCGACTCTTGTGGTGTGCTGCTGTTCTGCTCAAACGAGCTCTAACGGCGAGGCTTCCACCAGACCACCGGTCTTGGCGGCGCGCCCGGCGGCATGGCGCGCAGCCGGGATTTCTGCGTGGTGACCAAGGCAAGGGTAGGCACGGTTTTGAGCGAAAGCGGCTTCGGTAGCAAGGCACACGGTGCAGGCAGGTTGCCTGCTGCGGGCAATTTGCCTGTGGCGGACGCTGCACCTGCCCCTGCGCGCATGGGCTGGCAAGAAGCCATCGCCAGCACTGTGGCCGGCCTGGGTTATGAACTGGTGGATGTGGAACGGGCTCAACGTGGCCTCTTGCGCATCATGATCGACCGCATTCCGGGCCACCTCTACCGCATCGGCCGCGGCCCTGATGCGGCGGTGGACAGTAACGAATTCGTGACCGTTGAAGACTGCGAGCAGGTCACGCGCCAGTTGCAGTACGTGCTGGAAGTGGAAGGGCTGGACTACGCGCGGCTGGAGGTGTCTTCGCCGGGCCTGGACAGGCCGCTGAAGCGCGAAGCCGACTACCAGCGCTTCGTGGGCCTGCAGATCAGCATCACGCTCAAGCAGCCTTTCGAGAAACGCAAGAACTGGCAGGGCGTTTTGACGGCGGGTGAGGCCGGCGCTTGGAGCCTGGTGTTCAAGGTTGGCAAGACCGAGCAAGTGCTGGGTTTCACGCTGCAAGAAGTGCGTGAAGCGCGGCTCGTGCCGGTGGTGAATTTCAAGGGCCGCCCGTCGAAGCTCGGTGACGATGCTGAAACAGGCGGTGCGAATGAGGCAGCGGCAAAGCCCGCGCCTGAAGTTGACGGAGGCTAAGGATCAGATGAACCGCGAAATGCTGATGTTGGTGGAAGCCATCTCGCGAGAGAAAACGGTTGAACGTGACGTCGTTTTTGGCGCCGTGGAAGCCGCGCTGGCCTCGGCCAGCAAGAAGCTGCATGGTGGCGAGGTCGACATGCGCGTGGCGGTCGACCGCGACACCGGCAACTATGAAACCTTCCGCCGTTGGCTGGTGGTGCCGGACTCTGCGGGCCTGCAGAACCCCGATGCAGAGGAGTTGCTGTCGGACGCGCTCGACCGCATCCCCGACATCGAAGAAGGTGACTACATCGAAGAGGCTGTCGAATCGGTGACGATCGGCCGCATCGGTGCGCAGGCGGCCAAGCAGGTGATCCTGCAGAAGATTCGCGACGCCGAGCGCGAGCAGCTGTTGAATGACTTTCTGGCCCGTGGCGAGAAGATCTTTGTCGGCACCGTCAAGCGCCTGGACAAGGGCGACATCATCGTTGAAAGCGGCCGCGTCGAAGGGCGCCTCAAGCGCAGCGAGATGATCCCGAAGGAAAACCTGCGCAGCGGCGACCGAGTGCGCGCTTTCCTGCAGGGCATTGACGCCACCCAGCGCGGCCCGCAGATCATGCTTAGCCGCAGTGCGCCGGGTTTCATGATCGAACTCTTTGCTCAGGAAGTGCCTGAGATCGAACAGGGTCTTCTGGAGATCAAGAGCTGCGCCCGCGACGCGGGCAGCCGCGCCAAGATTGCTGTCGTTTCGCATGACAGGCGAGTCGACCCCATCGGCACCTGTGTCGGTGTTCGGGGCTCACGCGTGAACGCGGTCACCAATGAAATTGCCGGCGAACGCGTGGACATTGTGCTGTGGTCTGACGATCCGGCGCAATTTGTCATCGGCGCGCTGGCTCCGGCCAATGTGCAGAGCATCGTGGTCGACGAAGAGCGCCATGCCATGGACGTGGTGGTGGACGAAGAGAACCTCGCCATCGCCATCGGCCGCGGCGGACAGAACGTGCGTCTGGCCTCCGAGCTGACCGGCTGGAAGATCAACATCATGGATGCCAACGAATCGGC
>JAYSYB010000164.1:0-6408 GCA_043716775.1 Rubrivivax sp. | reverse complement strand
CGGGCACAAGGAACTGATCCGCCACGGTGAAACCGGCCTGCTGTTCCAGGCCGGCAGTACCGACGCGCTGGCGGCGGCGGTACTGGACTTGCTGGCCCGCCGCGACCAGTGGCCCGCGCTGCGTGCTGCCGGGCGGCGCTTTGTCGAGACGGAGCGCAACTGGACGGCCAGTGCGTCGAACTACGCCGCACCCTATGCCGCGCTGACGGCTGAGCGGCAGGTGGCCTGATGTCAGCACTGGCAGGCATGCACATCGGCCTGGTGGGGCCCCTTCCACCCCCGGCCGGCGGCATGGCCAACCAGACGCGGCAGCTGGCCGAACTGCTGCGCTCGGCGGGCGCCCAGGTGAGCCTGGTGCAAACCAACGCGGCCTACCGTCCCGCCTGGGCCGGGCGCGTGCCGGTGTTGCGCGCGGCAGTCCGCTTGCTGCCTTATGTGGCAGCGCTTTGGCGCATTGCGGGCCATGCCCAAGTGCTGCACGTGATGGCCAATTCGGGGTGGTCCTGGCATCTGTTCGCAGCGCCGGCCATCTGGGTGGCACGCCTGCGGCGGGTGCCGGTGGTGGTGAACTTCCGGGGTGGCGAGGCGGCGGCTTTCTTGGCGAAGTCGGCGCGCTGCGTAGCCTGGTCGCTGCGCCGAACGGCCCGCCTCATCGTGCCTTCGGGCTACCTGCAGCAGGTATTCGGCCAGCACGGCCTGGCCGCGCACATCGTGCCCAACGTTGTGGACCTGCAGCGCTTTCACCCCGCGCCCGTCGGAGCGCAGCGCGAACTGCGCCTGATGGTGGCGCGCAACCTCGAGCCCATTTATGACAACGCCACCGCCTTGCGCGCCTTTGCGCAGGTGCTGCAGGTGCAGCCTGCGGCACGCCTGACTGTGGCAGGCACCGGCCCGGAACTGGCGGCTTTGCAGGCGCTGGCGCAAGAACTGGGCGTGGGGACGCGAGTTGAATTTGCCGGTCGCCTGGACCGCGACGCCATGGCCCAGCGCTTGCGCCATTGCGCGGTTGCCTTAAACCCCAGCCGCGTGGACAACACCCCCAACTCCGTACTGGAGGCGCTGGCCAGCGGCGTACCGGTGGTCAGCACCGATGTCGGCGGAGTGCCGTTCCTGGTGCAGCACGAACGCACAGCGCTGCTGGTGCCCCCGGGCGACCCGCAGGCCATGGCCCAGCAGGTGCTGCGCTTGCTGCAAGAGCCCGAGCTGGCCGCACGCCTAGCAGCCAACGGCCTGCGTGACGCGCAGCGATATACATGGCCTATGGTGGCTCCCGGCCTGAGTGAGGTCTACATGGCTGCATTGGCTCAAAGGCAGGTTTGAATCGTGTACTCGCGTCTGATCTCTGGCCTGGTCTTCCCGCTGCAGGAGCAACTCAAGCGCCACACCACGGTGGCCGTGCGCCACCGCATGGAAGAGACGCAATGGTGGGCGCCCGAGCAGATCGCCGCCCTGCAGGCCGAGCGCTGTCGCGCGCTGCTGACTCACGCGGACCAGGTGCCGTACTGGCGCGATCTCTTCGCCCGCCTGAAATTCGATCCGCGGGCGGTGACCCGCGTGCAAGACCTGCAGGCACTGCCCTTGCTGGACAAAGTCACCATCCGCGCGCACACCGACGCGATGAAATACCCGCAGGCCCAGGGTCTGGCGCGATTCAACACCGGCGGCAGCAGCGGTGAGCCGCTGATCTTCTACATTGGCAACGAACGCGTCAGCCACGACGTGGCCGCGAAGTGGCGCGCCACGCGCTGGTGGGGCGTGGACATCGGCGACCCCGAGATCGTCGTCTGGGGCTCGCCCATCGAACTGGGCAGCCAGGACCACGTACGCGCCTGGCGCGACCGGCTGATGCGCACGCAATTGCTGCCCGCCTTCGAGATGAGCGAAGCCAAGCTCGACAGCTTCGTGGCCGCCATCCGCCGCCGCCGGCCGCGCATGCTGTTCGGCTACCCCAGTGCGTTGAGCCACATCGCGCGCCACGCCGAAGCACGCGGTCAGCGCATGGACGACCTGGGTATCAAGGTGGCGTTCGTGACCAGCGAGCGGTTGTACGACGAACAGCGCCAAGCCATTGGCCGCGGCTTCGGCTGTCCGGTGGCCAACGGTTATGGCGGCCGCGACGCGGGCTTCATCGCGCACGAGTGCCCGCACGGAGGCATGCACCTCACCGCCGAAGACATCGTGGTGGAGATCGTCGACCCGCAAGGCTACGTGCTGCCGGCAGGACAAGCCGGCGAGATCGTCGTTACGCACTTGGCCACGCGCGATTTTCCGTTCATCCGCTACCGCACCGGCGACATCGCCGTGATGGACGATGGCCGCTGCGCCTGCGGGCGCGGGCTGCCCATGCTCAAGGAAATTCAGGGCCGCAGCACCGACTTCGTCGTCGCTTCCGATGGCACCGTGATGCACGGGCTTGCGCTCGTCTACGTCCTGCGCGATCTGCCGGGCGTTGCCGGTTTCAAGATCGTGCAGCACAGCCTGCAGCGCGTGCAGGTGCAGATTGTTGCCGGTCCTGGCTTTGATCTCAGCGCCCACCAGCCCGCGATCGTCGCCGGCTTCCAGCGTCGGCTGGGTGCGGCTGTTCAGGTGGACGTTGACGGGGTACTTGCAATTGCGCCCGAGAAGTCGGGCAAGTTCAGGTATGTCGTCAGTCATGTCCCCGCACCGAGCTCGCAGCTCGCAGGCGTCTGAGGCCAAGACTCTATGCGCGACCTCCTGATCCTGAGCTTGGTGGTGATGGGTTGCCTCACAGCCTTGCGGCGGCCGTGGATCGGCGTCATGGTGTGGACTTGGCTTAGCATCATGAATCCGCATCGCTACGCCTACGGTATTTCTTACGAAGCGCCATTGGCGGCGACGGCTGCCGTGGCAACCTTGGTAGGGCTGCTGATGACCAAGGACAAGGCGTCACCTTTCAAAGGTTCACCCGTAGTGATCCTATGTATGTTCAGCGCGTGGATGACGCTCTCTTGGATGGCGGGACTAAGTCCAGAAGCGGACTACGAGCAGTGGATCAAGGTCATGAAGATCAACTTCATGATCTTCATTGCCCTGGCGCTGCTGAGCACCAAGCAGCACATCATTGCGTTGGCCTGGATTTGCGCCATCTCGTTGGGGTTGCTGGGAGCCAAGGGCGGAGTGTTCACGATCAGTACTGGCGGGTCCGACCGTGTCTGGGGCCCGCCGGGCTCCTTCATCGAGGACAACAACGAATTCGCATTGGCACTGGTCATGACAATTCCGCTGCTGCGTTTCCTTCAGTTGCAATTGAAGGGTTTCTGGGCACGTCACACCTTGACTCTGATGACGTTGTTGTGTGCAGCCGCGGCCATTGGGAGCCACTCACGAGGGGCCTTGATCGCCATCACCGCCATGGCCGCGTTTCTGTGGTGGCGCGGCAAGAGCAAAGTCATGATGGCCGTTGTGATCGCCTGCGTCGCCGTGGCGCTGTTGGCGTTCATGCCCGGCAGCTGGTTCAGCCGGATGAACTCCATCAGTGATTACCAGGAGGATCTTTCGGCCTTGGGCCGGTTCAGTGCCTGGTGGAATGCATGGGGCATTGCCACTCACTATCCCTTGGGCGTTGGATTCAACGCCGCTCGTGAAGAACTCTTCGCCCTGTACTCACCGTACTTCCAATCTATGGGTTCGGTGCACGCTGCCCACAGCATCTACTTCCAGGTGCTGGGTAACCACGGATTCATCGGTCTGTTCCTCTTCCTGGCGATTTGGTTCGTCACCTGGCGCATGGCTGCTCGTGTGCGCAAGTCGGCGAAGGGGGTTGCTGAGGCGGCTTGGTGCGTCGATCTGGCAAACATGTGCCAGGTTTCGCTGGTGGGTTACCTCTGCGGCGGCGCTTTCCTCAGCCTGTCCTACTTCGACCTGCCCTATAACGTGATGGTGCTGCTGGTGCTGGCGCAACAGTGGGTGAAGCGCGAAGCATGGAAAACCGAACCGGTTTACTCCGGGCGGCTGCACACCTTGCTGGGCCTGGCGCCGCGGCTGGCAAAGGGCGCTCCGTGATCGGTGCGGCTGCCACGCTGCTTTCGCCCGCCGGTGCACGAGCGAGGCTGTCGATCCTCATCTTCCATCGGGTGCTAGATCGGCCCGATCCGTTGCGTCCGTCCGAGCCAGACATTGCCCGCTTCGCAGCAGTGTGCAGCTTGCTGCGCAAGCACTTCAATGTCATGCCCCTCGACGAGGCCGTTCACATGCTCCGCGAGGGCAGACTGCCCGCGCGCGCCGCAGCCATCACTTTCGACGACGGCTACGCTGACAACCACGACGTAGCTTTGCCGGTGCTTATGGCGCACCGTCTGCCCGCGACCTTCTTCATAGCCACCGGCTTTTTGGACGGTGGCCGCATGTGGAACGACAGCGTCATTGAAGCCGTGCGGCTCAGCGGTGCGGCTGAGCTCGCGTTGGAGCACGTGCCTGGTGTGGGTGCGTGGCGGCTGCCCGTGGCAACCCTGGCCGACAAGCGCGCCGCCATCGCTGCACTCTTGCCGGCCTTGAAATACCTGCCACAGGCAGAGCGACAACAGGCCTGCGACCAAATTGCACGCGCCGCTCAGGCCAAGCTACCGGGCGGCCTGATGATGCGTTCAGACCAGGTACGCGCGCTGCGCCGCGCAGGCATGCAGGTGGGCGGCCACACGGTCACACACCCCATCCTGACCCGGCTCGATACCGAGGCTGCGCGGCGCGAGATCGAAGACGGCAAGGGCCAGCTCGAGTCCATTCTGGGCGAGCGCGTCACGCTGTTCGCCTATCCCAACGGCAAGCACGGCACCGACTATGCCGACGAGCACTCCGCCTTGGTCCGTGCCGCCGGCTTCGAGTCCGCCGTGGCCACCGACTGGGGTGCCGCTCGGCGTGGCACTGACCCCTTCCAGCTGCCGCGCTTCACGCCGTGGGACCAGTCGCCGGGCCGGTTCGGTGCCCGCATGTTGGGCAATCTTTGGCGCACATGAACTCAGGTTGGCGGTGACGCAGCGCACCTACGCAATTCGGAAGGCCGGTGCGTGCTGCTGCAGCCAAAGTTCAAGCACCACGAGAATCCACACCATCTCACCGTAGTACCCGGGGTACTGCGGCAGCATCGTTTCCAGCAGCGATTTGATGAAGGCCGGCCGAACGATGCCGCGGGTTGAAAGGCTGCCCAGGCTGTCTGCCACCAGCTTGCGCAAGCTTTCATGCCGGTGTGCCCACACCCCGAACGGCAAGCCGAAACCGTGCTTCTTCTTGGTCAGGATCTCATCGGGCAGAAAGCCTCGCAAAGCCTCCTTGAAGAACCACCTCAGCTTCAGGCCCCTCAGTTTGTATTCGTCCGGCAGCCGCTCAGAGAAGGCCCGCAAGGCATCGTCCAGCAGTGGGTAGGCGACCGATACGCCCGCCAGCCCGGTAGCGTGGTTCACCTTGGGCAGGTCGCTTTCTGCCAGCGTATAGCGCCAGTCGAACGCCAGCATGCGGTTGAGCTCGCTGGCCTGTGTGGGTGCGTTCCACACGGCCTGCTGATGGGCCAGCGGCGCGGCGCTGTCCACCAGGTGCAGGAAGGCAGGTTCCAGCACCTCGGCTGGCCCCAGGCGCAGCAGCAGGTTGTACATCTGCAAGCGGGCGGGCATGGGCACGTGCGCCTGCTCCACGTAGCTGCGGCCTTTGCGCAGCCCCGGCCAGCTTCCCAGCGGGCTGCGCAGCAACAATGGCTCCAGCACCCCGGCCTTGATGGCCGCAGGCAGATGCGCGTACCAGCCGAATACGCGCTGCTTGGCATAGCGTTCATTGCCGCCAAACAGTTCATCGCCGCCGTCACCCGCCAGCAGGTGCGTAATGCCATCCTGGCGGGCCTGTAGCGCGCAGTGGTAGGCGGGCAGCACGGAAGAGTTGCCGAAGGGCTGGTCGAAGCTGGCTGCCATGCGCGGTAGCGACGCAGCGATGTCAGAAGGCGTCACGTAGTATTCGTGGTGGTCGGTGCCGAAGTGCTTGGACGCCAAACGCGCATAGGCCATTTCGTCGTAGCCCTCGGCGTCGAAGCCGATGGAATAGGTGGCCGGCCGACTGCCCGTCACCTCGGCCAGCAGGCCAGCCACGGTGCTGCTGTCGGTGCCGCCACTGAGGAAGCAACCCCAGCCCCGCTCCCCGGTCGGGCGGTAGTCCTGCACGCTGGCGACGATCCGGTCACGCAACTCGCCGGCGAGCTGCGCATCGCTGCCGGTCAGGTCTTCGGGGTATTCCGGCAGGTAATAACGATGGAGGGTCGCGCGGCCCTCGTGCAGGTGCAGCCGCGAGCCCGGTTCAAGTCGCTTGATCTGGCGGCAGATCGTCAACGGCGCGGGGACGCAGGAGAAATTGAGGTAGTGGTAGACCGCTTCCAGATCCGGCTCGCGGATGCAGCCCGGCGCGTCCAGC